>JAIRUC010000052.1 GCA_031254615.1 Treponema sp.
AAAGCTCAAAAGCCTTGATATTACTGGCTTCCAGAAGGGCATAAAAACCTATCACTACATAAAATATATCTAAAAACCTCCTCATTTTCCCCTAAAATAGGGTAAAATGCAGTTATCGACACCACACTCGAAAACAAGGAGGCTTTTATTCATGAATAATTATTGCTTTCAACCCATGCTCGGCTTTGAACAACTTTACACTAACAATAAAACCGTCGCCTTTTACGAAAAACTGTTTTCAAACCTTGACTTATCAGCCGTTGAGGAGTTCCCCTGCAAGTCCGATAAACCAACCAAAAATGAAGGCCGGAAACCTATATCCCGTCATAACTTGTTTCGCGCTTTTATTGTCATGAAAACCCAGCGCTTCCAGTATATCTCTCAGCTCATCGACTACCTTGAAAACAATAGAGCCATAGCCTTGGTCTGCGGTTTTGATTCAGGCCTGATACCGGGTAAGTACGCTTTTTACGATTTCCCGCGGTACACGCCCCAATCTGAACTTGACAGCGTTTTGGCGTCTAATACTCTTAATATGCTGGGACTTGGCCTCGTGGACTTACAAGAACTGATTGTTGATTCAACGCCTATTTTCGCCAACACGAAGCTCAATAACCCCAAGTCCTTCGCCAAAAACAGATTCTCTAAAAACAACACTCCCTCCGCTGATCCAAACTCTCGCTTAGGCGTACATACTGCATCGAATAGCTCAAACAATAAAAACTATGAATTCTTCTGGGGCTATAAAGACCATATCCTGCTTGACGCAAAACACGGCTTGCCTGTTTTCAATCTCACCGCCACCGCCGATATCCATGATGTCAAAGCCGGCGAAGCCTTGATTCAAAAAGCGGATCCCTTAATCATGCTTAAAGGTAACACTCGCTCGCTTATTGCCGACAAAGCCTATGATTCCAACCCTTTTTATGAGTTCATCAAGCATAGTATCGGCGCCAATGTCATCGCCCCGCTTAAATCCAATTCCAAAACTAACCTGTTCGACGGTTCGGTCCCTATTTGCGAGGCGGGTCTGTTCATGCATAAATGCGGCCATATATACAGAGAGTCCGGTATCCGTTTCAAGTTCTCCTGCCCATTCGCTTACTCCAAGTCTAAATCCTGCCCCTGTAACCATCCTGCCTTTGATAAATCCACTAAATCTAAAGGATGTATCAAATATATGTGCGTTAAAGCAGCTAACCTCCGTAACTGTGCCGATAGAACCGCTCCCGCTTTTAAATCCTTATATTCCAAACGCACCGCCATTGAACGTTATAATTCCCGCTTTAAATTTCTTGAAAACGAAAGAGCATTTGTCCGTTGTAAGTATTCTGTCTCGGCTATCGCCTCAATTTCGCATATTTGTCTTCAACTAATCGCTATTGTTTCAGCCAAGAATGCCATGCTAAAGTTCGTCCGATCTTTAGACGGCCTTATGAAAGCGGCTTAACTCTTTTTCGCTTTGTTTCTCTCTTTATCCCTTCGTTGTCAGTAAGGGCTTTTTGGCGTAGTCCCCGATTCTTCTTTTCTCGTTTATTCTCTTCCTGCCTTTTCTTTAATGCTTTTTGTCCGGTTTTACCTTCGCCGAAAATTGACCTTGTGTCCTTTTTTTCGTCCTTTTGTTAGTTTTCAGAATGTCTTAAAGAGAAAGAATATGTGGTTCAATTTACCGGCACGAAAATTAAATAGGGACTGCCCAAAAGCGAAAAGAGGCGTAAAACAGGCAAACACGAGCAATTAATGATAAAATACCTACAAGGAAAAGAAAAGGCATGCCTTAAAATCCTTGCGGGAGAAAGAAGAAAATGTATAAAAAAGATAACGGGCAAATCAGCATAGCGGAGTTCATGTCACCGTTTGGAGCGCTTGACCCAAAGAACCGCTGGGTAAGAATGGCGGATATGATACCATGGGAAAAGTACGAACGAAAATACGCTGAACGATTTTGCGAAGACAACGGCGCACCGGCGATCAAGTTTCGGATGGCAATGGGAACATTGATAATCAAACAAAGGACAGGGCATTCCGACGACGAGGTAGTAGAGGACATACTTGAGAATCCGTATATGCAGTTTTTGATCGGATTACATGAGTTTACGAAGACGCCGCCGTTTTCGGCAAGTTCAATAACCAACTTTCGGAAGTACATCACCGTAGAGATGATAAACGAAATCAATGAGGAAATGTTTAGGGTTGAAAGCAAAAAGAAAAATGATAATGACAAAAACAACGGCGACGGCGGCAACCATAAAGAAAGCGATAAAAGTGCCGAAACGCAGAACAATAACCCCGACAACGCGGATAACCGGGGCGAGTTGTTATTAGACGCGACATGCGCACCGGCGTATATCAAGTATCCGACGGATATAAATTTATTGAACGAGGCTCGGGAGAAGCTTGAAGGCATGGTTGACGCGCTTCATCCGAGAGGGTACGCACAAGACAAGCCTCGGACATACAGACAAAAGGCACGATGGGCATATCTTAGAATAGTTAAGATGCGAAAACCGCGAAAGGGAGCTATTCGGAAGGCTATAGGCCAGCAATTACGGTTTGTGAAACGGGACTTGAATCATGTAGAACGAATGATTCAGACATTTGGGATCGATAATCTCAGCGAAAATCAAAAACAGTGGTTTGAGACTATCCGTGAACTGTATGCCCAGCAGCAGCAGATGTACGATCAAAAGGTTCATTCGGTTGAAAACCGTATCGTCAGTATCGACCAACCGCATGTCAGGCCGATTGTAAGGGGAAAGACCAACGCACCTGTTGAGTTCGGGGCAAAAGTCAGCCTCAGTCTGATAAACGGTTACGCATTTACAGATAAAATCGGATGGGACGCTTATAACGAAGAAACCTTGTTGATACCGTCGGTAGAAAACTATAAAAACAGGAACGGCTATTATCCAAAAGCGGTTTTAGCTGACAAGATATATCGTAACCGTGAGAACCTGACGTATTGTAAAGTACGAGGGATACGATTATCAGGGCCGCGTCTTGGCCGGCCGCCGAAGGAAACGGACTGGGCAATCATCCGTCAGGAACGAGCAGACGCGTCACAACGAAATGCGATTGAAGGCAAGTTTGGCGAAGGAAAAACAGGATATGGCCTTGACCGGATAATGGCGCGGCTCAAAGACAGCTCGGAGACTGTTATTGTTATGGCGTTTTTCTGCATGAACCTGAGCCGAAGGCTAAGGGTTCTTTTTCGCCTTTTTCAAAATTTGCTCGAACGATTGTTCTGTGCTTTCGTTTTTGTCGATTTTAGGGTTTTTGGGTAAACCCTAACTGAAGCCGCCTCCCATTCCCCGGCCAATATCCCGTATTCATAAGTGTCCTGCCATATCGGGCGGCCTTCCGCGTCTTTCTTGAAATATATATTTTG
>JAIRUC010000079.1 GCA_031254615.1 Treponema sp.
AAATTAGAAAAAGATCAAACCAAGTATCATGTTACGGATGAATACGCGGAATTTTTTGAAGCACAAACCGGTACGCCGCTTGATTTGTTGTGGCTTACGGATGTAGTTGTGGGCCATACTGTGGAAGAAATGCTGGATGATGATGAATCATATTATGATGACATAAAAAGATATTCTTACTTTCGGCCCGCGGAAGAAAAAACCTATCGGGAAAAAGCTTTGACATATTCGCTGGTAGAAGATGAATACGGCCGTGTGATTAGCGGCTTGGCTCCGTTTTATTCTGTTGAAGGCACATTTGTGGGTATGTTCGGAGTTGATATTTATATAGAGGCGTATGAACAGGAAATCAAGCAGGTAAGAAATTTATTGGCTTATGTCGTTTTCCTGTCTACATCTATTCTGACAGCTGTGTATGGCATTTTATATATAAGGAATAAAAAACACTTAACGGAAATCACCAATTTACAGGATGAACTGAAAACCGCGCTTGATAAAGCCAATGAAGCGAATACGCATAAAAATATCGCGATTAATTCATTGGAGAATATTATGAACAACATCGACGCGTTGATATACACTAATGTTCCCGAAACCGGAGAGATTCTTTTTGTCAATAATTTCATGAAAGAGATATTTAATAAGAGCGGCAAAAATTTAATCGGGGAGTATTGTTATAAGATTTTTCGCGGCATAGACAAAATGTGCGATTTTTGCCCGTGTTACAGGCTTAGCAAAGAACCGGAAGCAAAAATTGTTTGGGACGATTCTGTTTTAGGGAGAAACATCCGTCATTCAGACTGTTTGATCGACTGGCCTAATGGCAAAAAAGTACACTTACAGCACGCAGTTGACATAACCGAACTGGTTACCGCAAGAGAAGCGGCCGAGCAGAGCAATCGTTCAAAGACTATTTTCCTCGCTCAAATGAGCCATGAAATACGCACGCCGATGAATGCGATCCTCGGAGTTGCGGAAATCCAACTGCGCGATAAACATCTCTCACTCACTGCGGAAGAAGGATTCGAAAAAATATATGATTCAGGTAATTTATTATTGAATATTATCAACGACATACTTGACTTCTCCAAAATTGAAGCGGGAAAAATGGAGATCGTTCCTAAAAAATATAATATTCCGGGTCTGGTCAACAACACCGTACAATTATGCCGGCTGCACTATGAAAGCAAGCCTATCGATTTTGTTTTGAATGTAAGCGAAAATGTCCCGTTTGAATTGATCGGAGACGAATTACGCATCAGGCAGATACTCAATAACCTCTTGTCCAATGCTTTCAAATATACTGATATAGGCAAAATAAGCCTGTCAATTTACGTCGAACCGGGTTCGATCGATGAAACGGTATTACTTGTCATCAAGGTAAGTGACACAGGCCAGGGTATGAAAAAAGATCAGAGCGACAGCCTTTTCGAGGCGTATACGCGCTTTAATATGGAAACAAATCATGGCATACCCGGTACAGGCTTGGGTTTAAATATCACAAAACGCCTCATCGATATGATGGGAGGCCGTATTTCCGTGGAAAGTGAAGAAGGCAAAGGCTCGACATTTACTGTACATTTGCCGCAGAAAGACTGCGGTTCAGGTATATGCGGAGCCGGTATAGCGGAAAGTTTAGGAAATTTTAGTTTTAGCAATGCTAGTATCACAAAAAAGGCGCAGGTCGTACATGAGAATATGTCTCATGGCAGAGTATTGTTAGTGGATGACGTTGAATCCAATTTATATGTCGCCAAAGGGATGCTCACCCCTTACGGGCTGAACATTGAAACCGTTACAAGCGGATTTGAAGCCATTGAAAAAATAGAAAACGGCAGTGTATACGACATTGTATTCATGGATCACATGATGCCCGGCATGGACGGTATAGAAGCGACAACTAAATTACGCGGCACCGGCTATACCCGTCCCATTGTCGCGCTTACGGCTAACGCTATGTCGGGACAGGCGGAAATGTTTTTGTCAAAAGGTTTTGACAGATTCTTATCAAAACCGATTGATTCGCGTGAATTGGACCTTGTACTGAAAGAATTTATTTACAACAAGAGGTCGGCGAAAACAGGCGGCACATAGTGCCTGTTATCACAATCACCGTATTATAAGATTGAATAAAAGCAAGACAACGACAAACAGGGCAATGACTGAAAGAATTAATGCCCAAGTTGGCAGAGGTTCTTCTGTGTGACGCGATTTTTTTTCGCGGGGCTTATACGCTTTGTTGGCCTTTGGCGGAGGGGCTGCGGAATAACCGCACATGGGGCAGCCGTTTTGGAACATTCTGTCCGGGCCGGAATAATCGCAGGCAGGACAGCGGACAGAGGCAAAATAGCGGCCGCAGTGAGGGCAGGCTTTTACTTCACTGCCGACTTCGTAACCGCAATTATCACAAAAAAAACGGGGCTTCTTTTTCACTTTTTAAGCCGGTTTGGGTTCGGCCTTTGATTCGGATGAGGCGCTTTTTGCCGCAGACCCCGCGGGGCATGAATCGCCCTTTGCGGGACATCCGTCACACGCAGCGGAAGATGGAGAGTCTGCCGCTTTTTTCTTTCCGCCGCCGGAGCTTCCGGTTTTGCCTTTGTCGGTAACATAAAAACCTGACCCTTTAAAAATTACGCCGGCGCCTCCAAAAATAAGCCGGCGGACTTCACTGCCGCATTCGGGACAGCTCGTCAGCGGAGAATCGCTCATTGACTGAAAAACCTCAAAGCTGTGCGAACAGCTTTTACATTTGTATTCATAAGTTGGCATAATTATTTCCAATATAATAAAAACATTTGTAAAAGTAAAGTAATTTCCTTTTCGGAAAGAAGGGCGGTTTTTATATCAAGGTTTTGTCCGTTAAGATACGGCGGATTGGCGAAAAAAATCGCGGCCATTACTGATTGCTGAGGCTGAGAAAAATTGTTTGCCAAAGCAAGAAGCGCCGCTATTGTCCGCGCCTGAGCCGGGGTTGCAAACCGCAGTCTCAATAACACCTCATACTGATTTTCGTCTTTAGGATAAAGACCGTCTTTGAGATAAAGACCGTCTTTAGGATAAAGACCGTCTTTAGGATAAAGACTTAGAAAAAGCTGTTCCGCCGGAACCGCAACAGGAATTCCCTCGTTATTCAATATTTGAGTAAGCAGGGGTCCTGGGGACTCCATCCAGCAGGCAAGCGCGGACCCGCGTATAAAACGGGCGAACCCTTCCGGCATTTTTACGCCGGGAGACAAAGGAACGGGATTGTCATGCATAGTATCATGCCATAAAACAGCGAAGACTTGTTTTGAATCTATCACGACCGACAGCTTTTGCGCGGCGGAATGCCAGTAACTGCCTGTTTCCGTTTTCCGCTTTTTCCATGTTGTGTTAAAAAATAAAGCAAGTCTTGCGCGTAAACTTGGGTATTTGCCCCACCCTGTTATCTGATAACGCCTGCCGCTTTCTTTTGAAAACAGGGCAGCGGCGGCCATATCGGTATTTTCCAGAATCATGGCGGCCTGCCAGTTTTTTAACTGCTGAACCGGCAGAATGTCGAGAATCGGGCGCGCTTCTTTGGCATTGGCAAAAATGTAGGCAAACGCTCCTGTATCAAGAGGGATAAAGTCCATATCCTCAAAAATTGTGTCGGATGTTATCGGGGCGGATTTACATGAAAACAGATAAAGACAGCATAACATTACACGAAAACACAGAGAAGATGGAAAATTATTTCGAAATAGCCTTAAAATATTCATCCGGCTTTTTCTATTTTTACAAGCCATGCTTCGTCCCCGGCTTCCAGTTGAATTTGCCCGTCAACTTTTGCCCATTCTGTTTTGACCGCAAGTGTTTCCGCGGCGGCGGATTCGCCGAAATTATCCCATGCCTCTTTCAGGGAGTCCGGGCCGTAAATGCAGAGTTTTATGCGGTCGGTGACAGAAAGCCCCATTTCTTTGCGCGCGTTCTGTATGCCGCGGATTAAGTCACGGATATCGCCTTCCATTGAAAGCTCGCGGGTGATTTCCGTATCAAGGCCTACGGTGAGTGTACCTTCGTTAAGGACGCGCAGATTTGCTTTTTCGATGCGGCGGATGTCGAGTTTGTCCGCTGTTATTTCAAGCGCCCTTGTTCCGCCGTCGCAGGGAATGTCTATCGAAAGGGACGAACCTTCTATAACGCTTTGAATTTCTGCGTGGCTTAACGCTTCTATTTTGGCGGCGGCGGATTTCATGTCCTTTCCAAGTTCTTTTCCCAATACGCGGAAATTGGCTTTTACCTCGTATTCGACCAGGTCTTCTTCGTTATCTGAAAAGACAATCTCTTTTACGTTGAGTTCTTCGCGGATTATGTCCGCCATGCCCAAAAGCGCCTTTTTCTCGTCTTCGTTGCGCGTAACAAGTTCCGCCTTGCGAAGCGGCTGGCGCGCTTTGATGTTGTACTGGGAGCGAAGGGAGCGTCCGATTGAAACCGCGGACATGACTGCCGCCATGCGGAATTCAAGATCGCTGTCACGGCGTTTTTCGTCAGGTAGAGGATAGTTCGTTAAATGTACTGATTCGGGATCGCTCTCCCGCCGCAGATTTTGCCAGATAGCGTCTGTAGTAAACGGCATAAAGGGGGACGCTACCGTTATCAGTATTTTGAGAGCGTCATAAAGCGTTCCGTACGCTTCCAGTTTGTCGCTGTCGTTCTCGCTGCGCCAGAAGCGGCGGCGGGAGCGGCGGATGTACCAGTTGTTCAGCAAATCTATGAAGCGCAGGATTGGGTCTACGGCGCGGTTAAGGTCGTATGCGTCTAACGCACCGCCGGTTTTTTCCACGAGGGTCTGCGCTTCAGAAAGTATCCATTGATCCAGCGG
>JAIRUC010000093.1 GCA_031254615.1 Treponema sp.
CAACGGTGAAACCTGCCGCAAGCGCGGTTTCAACAACAACTGCGCGCTCTGTTTCTTCGCTGATTTCCGCCGCGGGTCTTCCCGCGGATAAACTTTCCGCTTCGATTATTTCTTTCGCGAGATTTTTTTCTCTGCCGTTAAAGCCGGAACTTATAAAACATATCCGTCAACAGGCTTTTACACAGACACAAATGGCGCATAACGCTACGCCTTCTCAGGCTGTCCCAGCGGCGGCAGACGGCGCGCCCGAAGCCGGGACTGTTTTTAAAAACAGGGAAGCGCTCTCTCTTGCCGCTTCTGCCGCGGAAAGCAAGGGAGTGGAACTTCAACCCAAAGGCTTGGAAACATTTGCACAAGCGGTTGATCCCGACTGGCAGAAGCGGCAGGACAGCGAACATCGTGACCGGCGGCGAAATAAAAACGACAAAGAGGAAGAACCCCGCCCATCGCAAAAAACTTCGGCGATTACCGCCGGCAGTGTTGAAAAAATGGCGCTTGAAGGGGCGGGGAAAAATCCTCTGCTTGCAATACTCAACAGGCTCCCGCAAAAAGACGGAAAACGCTGGATTGTGCTTCCGTTTAATTTTTCAGATAACGGCCGCGAATTCAAAGTGTCGCTCAGAATTCTTCTTGAAACAGGCAAAACCGTAAACCGCGCCGCCGGTATGGCGCTGGATATCGCTATACATAACACCGCTGAAAACGGCAAAACCGAAAAACGGCAGCTTTTTGTACTTGAACCGGCAAACAGGCTGTCAGTCTACCTTCAACCTGAAATTTCGCAAAAGGAAGAGACCGCTCTTATCCGCGAGCTGTCAGCACTATTGGAAATTAATCCCCATCGTATTTTCATTAAACCCCAAAAAGAATCATTTCCCTTCGAGGCAAATTGCGGGGACGATTTTTTTCACCCAATTGATGAGGCGGTATAATGAAAAAAAGGAAACTTGCGTCCGCTATCGGATATAAAACCGGCGATCCCGCCCCTTTACTTTTGGCTTCCGGCAGAGACAGACAAGCCGAACAAATTATCGCTGTTGCGCATAACGCCGGTGTCGCGGTTATAGAAGACTCTGCTCTTGCCGCCCTGCTTGACACCAGCGCAAAACCCGGCGATTTTATCCCCCCGTGGTGCTGGGAAGCGGCGGCGAAAATACTGGCGTTTGTGGTGAAGGCGGAAGGGAAAAGCAAATAGGGAGTGAGGAGTAGAACTGTTGTTTGCACGGGTAATTACCGTGATGACGATACACAAACGGTTTTTAGGCTGGTTGATTCTCATAGGGATAATAATTTATAGTATTCTGGGGATAAAAAATGAGCATTTATGATAATTCTTGGGATATAAATTTTCCCCCGGTAATGTATTTTGTCGATCTCGATAATTGTCACGAAACGCCGTGGAAGATACTTGAAGAACATCCGGATTACGATGCGGCAAAAAATCATGAGGATCGTATTGCCGCATTAAGTCTGGTTCATAGCTTCCTTAAAATACCGGAAAATCAGGAGCAGTTATTGTTCCTAAAAAATGCATACCAAAGTTCTATAATAGTTCCGGTTCACGCTGTTGAGGCAAAAGGTAGAAATAAAATACCCGGAGCGCTTGCGGAATATATCAGTAAATGTACTGGTATAGAAATTAACGATAATATTATTCAAACAAACCGCGTACATCGTACCGGAAAAGACGAATGGCACCGCTTTGCATTCAGACCTTCTTTTAACGGTGAAGTTAAGCACGGGCGGAAGTATATTATTATTGATGATGTTTTTTCTAATGGAGGTTCTTTTAACGAACTGCGATTATTTATTGAAAAAAATGGCGGGAAGGTTGTACATGCGGTTGCTTTGGCTCTTGGCGGTCATGGAAATCAAATAGCTCCCGATCCGGAAATTATTAAAACACTTGTTGACAAATACGGCACGGATACTTTATCATCTTTCTTGAAGGAGTTTAATCTCTATGACGGCAATTACAAAGCGCTTACGAACCCAGAAGCCTTCGCTCTCAGACGTGCCGCGTCCCTTGACGAAGCAGGAGATAGAATCCTTGCGGCAAGACAGGCAGGAAGATCACATCTGGTTTCAAAAAGCTCTCAACAAGATGGATATCAAGCCCCTCTAATAGATCCCATTGAATTATATCACCATCGTAAATCGCACTGGTGAAATCACATATAAAAAAATCTCGTTTTTGTAGTTAGTGGAGAGTAGAATTTTTGCTTGAACAAAGTTGTGACTAACACTCCGCACTACCGCTATTCCGCTTGGGAAGCTTTCGGCAAATCCTCGTATCTGCCTATATTGTTCCAGTAGATGAGGCCGCCCGATCCGGCGTCGCGGACAGCTTCAAGCTGGAGGCGGACATAATCGTTGTTGTAATATTTTCTGTCATACGAAACATTGAGGAAAAAAGCCTGCGCATAAGGCCGGACGATAATACTGCCCCGGCTGATGCGCGAAGTGCGAAAGACGCCCTGATAGTAAATGCGGTATGGCCGCAGTTCGGGCGGATGCTGGGCGAGGAAGGTCTGCTCAAAATGGCTGGGGTAGTACATGGGACAGATCACGTCAACCCAGGGGGCGAGCAGTTCCACTTCCTGGCCGGTGCGCGCGCCGGTGCGGTACCAGCCGTTGGCGCCGTAAATGTCGATTGAAATGGGGGCGTTTATCCGGGCGCGGACGTGGCGCAGAAAAGAAAGAATCGCGCTTTCCATGTCCATGCCATTTTCCTGCCAGCGGTAACGGGCGTTGTCAAGATTAACGCCGTCGGTGGGAAAGCGAATATAGTCAAATTGAATTTCGTCAAAGCCGCGCTCGTGAAGCTCTGCCGCCAACCCGGCTATGTATTCCCAGACTTCTTCCGAATAGGGATCTACCCAGCGTTCATCGTAAAAAGTGCGGACAATCTCGTATGCGGGATCATCGGCGGCGCGGAATTCCAAAAGAGTGTTACGGCGATCTTCTGCGCTTATGTCAGTTTTTTTTCTTCGGGAGTCTGAGTAGCCTGCCCAGGGCTTGTTGTTTCTTGCGTCCCACACGGCGTATTTGTTTCCTTCTTTTGAAGCGAGTACGGGGTCTTTAAACACCACGATGCGGGCGACTGTGTAGATGCCCCGTTCTTTCATGTTTGAGAGAAAAGCCTCGATGTCCAATGGCCGAAAGACCCTCCCCTTCTCTGCTAGCTCCGGAGAGTTCGGGGTGAAGCGAAGTCTGCCGTAGTCGTCCTTCATGTCGATCACAACAAGGTTAAGTCCGCTGGAGTCAATTGTATTCAGATACGGTTTCAGGCTTCCCGCATCCATTGCGTGATTCACCGGCAGGTACAACCCCTCTTTGCCGGACGCTTGAGCTTTTTCAATACGAGGGCTTTTAACGGCAGTCTTAGCAGTCTGCGGCGTTGTTTCTTCGAGAAGCCACAATTCGCTTAAGGATATATGCTCAACCGCTGTCTGGTTTTCTTTCTGTATGACGATACAATTCAACTGCTGTCCGACACTTGCGGCGGCACTGCAGACAGTTTCCGTCATGTCATGCGGCTGTTGCACATAACGATAACCGGCATCACCTTGATCGCCGCTTGTTTCGGGGTAGGCAATTTCCGAAATCGCCCCTTCCTGTATAAAGCGGATGCCGGTTTTTCCCGCGTCAAGAGAATCGACAGTGCCAAGGGGCTGTCCGTCAGTCCAGACAAGCTCGCTGCTTTTTGATTCCCAATTCAGGCGGTAAATACGCCTGCGAAAAGTTTGTGATGCGTAAATTTCAAGGGAACCGTCATCCCGAATCAGGGCGGCAATATCAGATACTTCGTCGGGGCTTTTGCTGGTTTCCAGCTCTTCAATCCCCTTGTTTATTTCCGTCCACTTGGCGCCTGCAATTCCCGGTTGAAGGTAATGAATGCCGTAAATACTGTGAGCCGCAAAAATCGTCAGCGTGTTACCCGATCCGTCATTAGCTGTATAAGCGCCGGAGTCATTTTTATCCGGCGCATTTGTTCCCGCCTTGTTGGCTTTCGGCAAATAAACCACGGCAACCGCTTTGATGCCGTTACTTCGATATGGAAGCCCTCCCAGACCTGACCATGATCGCCCCTGATCAAGGGACAGGTACACCTGATCATTTGTGGTGCAGGCCAGGACATCAGGGTTTGCCGGGTTCATTTTCAAATCTTTGATTTCTTTTATCGTGTAGAGAAATGTTTTTTCCCCATCCTGATAAATCTTAATGGTTTGCTCCGGCAGGCCTTGGCTCCGTTTTTCCCATGTTTTAAGATCGTTTGAAACGAAAATCCCCTCGTTGGTCAGAATCATCAATCCATCCGGGGTAGAAATTATTTTCTTTACCGAGCCGCCCTGCCAAAGCGGCACACTTCCCTGCCGGTTAATGCTAAACAGCCCTCCGTCCGTTCCTGCGAAAACCGGCAATTGATCTTTTTCAACAACAGTTTTGGCAGGCGTAGACGCGGGCGAGGGTGCGGGTACAGGCGTAGTCTTCGCAGATGCACCCCGCGCAGACAGAGGATGGGCGCAAAGCAACAAGGCGCAGACGAGGATGG
>JAIRUC010000278.1 GCA_031254615.1 Treponema sp.
CGCTTTTCAAACACAGCCGAATGTCTGCCTGATTTCCGAAGAAGTCGAGGCGAAAAATTATTCGCTTGACAACATTGTCGATCAGGTCTGCGCTTCAATAGCGAAGCGGGCGCAGAACGGCGAAAATTTCGGCGTTGTTTTAATTCCCGAAGGTCTTGTCGAATTTATCCCGGAAATTAAAAAACTGATAGACGAGCTTAACGACACGATAGCCGCGGAGGAAGACAAATTCGCATTGCTTCATAATTTCGCGGATCAACTGCAATGGCTGTCGGGCAGGCTTACGGACATATCTTACGCTTTGTTAAAAATGTTTCCGCAGGACATAGCCCAGCAATTTTTGATGGACCGCGACCCCCACGGCAACGTTCAGGTTTCCAGAATCGAAACCGAAAAACTGCTTGTCGGCATGGTTGAAAAAAAATTAGACATAATGAGAGAAAGAGGCAAGTACTCCGGCAAATTTTCGTCTTTAACTCACTTTTTCGGTTACGAAGGCCGCTGCGCTTTCCCCTCAAACTTTGACTCCGATTACTGTTACAGTCTTGGTTACAGCGCCTTTGTCCTTATCGCTTCCGGGCTTACCGGCTATCTTTCAAGCGTAAAAAATCTTACCGCTCCCGCAGACAAATGGGTTGCCGGCGGCGTTCCGCTTACAATGATGATGAATCTTGAACAGCGCAACGATTCCAAAAAGCCGGTAATTAAAAAGGCCCTTGTCCTGCTTGATGACAAACCTTTTAAAACATTCGAGTCAAAGCGAGACGTTTGGGCGGAAAAAACCAGTTACCTTTTCCCCGGCGCGATTCAATACTTTGGCCCAGCCGAAGTCTGCGACGCCCCGACTGTAACGTTAAAACTTGAGCATGGTTTATAATATTAAACTGGAGGCGGAATGAAAAATAAAATCGCTCTTTTTGTGTTGTTTGCAATTACAGCAGGACTTTGGGCTCAGCCGATTCGTGAGGCAGGAAGCGGGGATGAAAACCGGATACCGCTTAAGCGGGTTGTTATTCTTACGTCGGGGCTCGCGTATTATGAACATTCGGGGTCGGTAAACGGGCAGATTAATATAAACTTTCCGTTCAGGCTTGACGCGGTAAATGATGCGTTAAAAACTTTGGTCATAAATGATCCGGCATCTGTTAATCCTTCGGTAAATTACCAGTCGGAAAATACTCTCATTCAAACATTGCGCAGTCTTATGATCGATCTCTCCGACGAGCCGGGAATGGCTGTTATCCTTTCAAGACTGAGAGGCGCCGAAGTTGAGATTTCCTCTCCCACTTCCTTCACGGGCAGAATTGCCGGCGTTGAGTACAGGCAGGCAAATCCGGCTTCTCCGGTTTCAAGCTATGCTATGCATGAACCTTGGCTTCTTCTTAACACAAATGAGGGCATGAAAACCTTTAACCTAAAAGAGATAAGCTCAATTAAATTTACAGATAACGCTATTGAGCAGGATTTAAACCGCGCGCTTGATTTAATTGCCGCTTCAAGAAATTCTTTGTCGCGCCAGCTTTCCGTAAATCTTCCCGGCAGCGGCAGAAGAAATGTCGCGATAAGTTATGTGATACCCTCCCCTGTCTGGAAAGTCTCGTACCGGCTTGATTTAGGAGCCGCGAAGCCGCTTTTCCAAGGGTGGGCAATTGTCGATAATGACAGCGACACCGACTGGAACAATGTCGAGCTTTCACTTGTCGCGGGCCGTCCCGCTTCGTTCATTCAGGCTCTGTATCCGCCTTATTATGTTTCGCGCCCTGTTCTGCCTCTTTCGATCGCGGGAGCCGCCGAAGCCGCCGTTTACGGACAAAGTTACCCTACTGCGCCTTCCGCCGCTCCCAGAGCCGCGAAAGAAATGTACATGATGGATAATAGTGTCATGGAAGAGCCGCAGGCGGCAATGGCGTTACGCGATCGCGGCGCCAGCGTTACAGGAGGCACAGTGCAAACCGCCGCGGGAAGCGACGCCGGCGGCCAGTTTGAATTTACAATTAAAAACCCCGTCACTCTTGACCGCCGCATGAGCGCAATGCTGCCTCTTGTGGAATCTCAAATTGACGCGAAAAAACTTCTTATCTACAGCGGCTCCGGCAAGCACCCAAGACTGGGCGCGGAAATTACCAATTCAAGCAAAATGAAACTGCCCGCCGGTCCTATCACGGTTTACGACGGCGGAGTTTACGCCGGGGACGCACTTATCGAATTCTGGAATGAAGATGAAAAGAGGCTTATCTCTTTTGGTGAAGACCTTTCCGTAACGGCATCGACAAGCAATACAAATACACGCGCTGTAACTTCCGTGAATGTTGCAGGCGGCGTTATGACAATTAACCGCAGTATGGCTTATATTAAAACTTACACTTTTGTAAACTCCGGCACCTCTTCCAAACAGCTTGTTGCCGAACACGCGAAAACTTCGGGGACTACCCTTTCCTCTCCGCAGGCAAGCGAGCAGACGGAAAATGTCTACAGGTTCAATGTTACCTTGCCGGCGAACCGTGAAACGGTTTTAACTGTAAACGAAACAAGGCCTGTTTCCGAAAGCATAACTTTGCTTTCCCTTCGTCCTGATGCGTTTTTAAGTTATACCAGTAATCAGGAAATTCCGGATCGGATACGGCAGGCTCTTGTGCGCGCTGTCGAGTTAAAACAGGTTTCCGACAACGCCGCCCTTTCGGTAAAAGAAACCGAGGCGCAAAAAAGCCGCCTGATCGCGGATCAGGACAGAATACGGAAAAACCTCGAAGCCGCAGGAAACCAGACACAGCAGGGACAGGAATATTTAAGGCGGCTTGTGGCTATGGACAGCGAAATTGATGCGATTAATGTCAGTCTTGATAAAGCGAATGCGGCCGCGAAGACGGCACAGCAGGCTTATGAAAATTACCTTGCCGGGCTTAAATTTTAATGTTGTTGATTATTTTTTTCTAATATGAAAAAATAAATTATGTTCAGCATAAAAATAAGTCCGCGATTCGGCGACATAGACGCTCTTGGGCACGTTAACAACACAGTTCTTCCCATCTGGTTTGAAACCGGAAGAACGCCTGTTATACAAATTTTTGATACGGAACTGGCGCTTGACAGAAAAACTTTTCCGCTTATCATGGCGCATACCGACCTTGATTTTTTAAGTCAGATATATTTTAAGTATGAAGTGGAAATCAGAACTTCTATTTCCAAAATAGGAACAAAGTCATTTACCGTGCATCAGGAAGCGTGGCAGCAGGGCAATCTTTGCGCAAAAGGAAACTGCGTAATTGTTTATTTCGACTTTAACGCAAATCAGACAGCCCCCCTGCCGGAAGATAAAAAGAAACTTTTATCTGAACATATTTCAGTTAACAGTTAACAGTGTTGTTGTTTGCAGGCTTAGTGTGTTACATCACGATGCGCTCACAGACAGCGACACTATTCACTGTTAACTATTAACTGTTCACTGTTCCCTCTTAATCACAAGATGCAATTCATCAAGTTGTTTTTGCTCAATTTCCGAGGGGCAGTCGTCCATTGGGCTTACGGCGAAAGAATTTTTTGGGAAAGCGATAACATCCTTCAGCGAAGACAGGCCTGCCATGATCATCACAAGGCGGTCAAGACCGGGGGCGATTCCTCCGTGAGGGGGGGCTCCGTATTTAAAGGCCTCTGTTAAAAAGCCAAACTTTTTTTCCGCCTGCGCCGGATCGATTCCGGCGATTTTAAACACCCGCCTTTGCATTTCCGGGTCGTGAATACGGATAGAACCTGACGCCAGTTCGTAACCGTTCAGGACAAGATCGTAAAGGTCGCCCTTTACGGAGCCGGGATCGCTTTCCATTGTTGAGTGGTATTTTTCCTGAGGCCAAGTAAATAAATGATGCGCCGCCTCCCATTTCTGCTCTTCCTCGTTATATTCAAACATGGGAAAATCAACTATCCACGCGAATTCAAAAGTATCAGGAGCGCAAAGACCAAGATCGCGGCCAAGTTTTGAACGTACCGCCCCAAGCGCGGTGTTGGCGACATTCCGTTTTGCGTCAGCGACAATCAGAATAAGATCGCCTTCTTTGGCGCCAAGATCGCTTGTTATCCGCGCGTTTTCTGTGAAAAATTTTGAAACGCCGCCTTCAAAAGCGCCGCCGGGCGCAATCTTCATCCACGCAAGGCCGCGCGCTTTGTAAATTTTTGCATGCGCTTCAAGTTCTTCAATCTGTTTGCGCGAATAAGAAGCCGCGCCGGTTACCACAAGAGCTTTTACCGCGCCGCCAGCGCCCAGCGCGTCTTTGAACGCCTGAAAACCGCTGTTTTCGACAAAGGGGCTGAAATCTTTTAACTGCATATCAAAACGAAGATCGGGCTTGTCGCTGCCGTACTGCTCCATCGCCTCTTCCCATGTCAGCCTGCGAAAGTTTTTCGGTATGTCCTTTCCCAAAACTTTTTTGAAAACATGGCCCATCAGCCCCTCTGTTACGGAAAGAACATCGTCCCTTCCGGCGAATGACATTTCAATATCAATCTGGGT
>JAIRUC010000314.1 GCA_031254615.1 Treponema sp.
AAAAAATATAAAATGTATGAATATAGTTTTCATATATCTTGTCGCGTGGGTTATGCGGGGGGGGGGCGGGGGGGGGTGGGGGGGGGTGTAATCTCCTGCACGCTCGATGAGCGTGCGGATGATCCAATGCAAAACACCCCAGCGCCGGACAGATCCTACAAGATGAACCAAATGAGGCGGGGTTTATCCCGCCGTCTGCGCTGCGGTCAGACGGAGGTACGCAACAATTTGTTAAAAAGTAATTAATCGCGTCCTCCTTCCCCGCTTAACTAAAGCACCACGGAGCTATTACCTGTATAATAATAAAATAGCACAGTTTTTAAAAAAACACAAGATAGCCCCGTAGTTAAAATTCTTCAGTATTATGCGCTACCACCCAAAGCGCAGACCTATACCAAGACCAAAACCCTGCCCGGAAAAACTGCCGATAAAATCGTGGGATTGAAGGGAGCCTTCCAAATCCAGTTCAAAAGCCCTTAGGTTGAGCGCAAGGGCGAGCCGTTGTTTCCAAATGGCTTCTTTATAGCCTGTACCAAGGTTGACTATAAAGATATCTTTCAAATTAAGCTGTGCGTCTAATCCCACGTTAAAAAATCCTTCGCTGTTGTTGGTGTCGACGGTGAATCCAATGTTCGGTTTAAGGACAAGGAATTCGGTGCTAAAGGGTTTGTACCGGGCGTATACGTCAAAACCAAAAGGCCGGCGGACTTTTACCGACTTTGAATAATTTTCATTCGAATCAAATTCAAGATCGGGAATTTCAATGTCATCACTCAGAAGAGCATCCGGCGCAAATTCAAATTTTGCTTTAAGCTGCATGCCTTTATTTAATTGAGCTGCGGCGAGCGGAATATGAGAAAGGCCGGCTCCTACGTCAAGGAAAGAAAAAAGATTGTATTCACCTTCCAATGACATATCGAAACCGAATTTCAATTCACCGTTATCAATAAATGGGGTGTATACTACTATTTCCCCATCCGTTGTCACTGATAATTTTTCATTAGAATTAAAATAGTAATTTATACCTGACTTGGGTATAAATGCTAAAGGAGTATACAAGGCAGGTTTGACGCCGACCCGAAGATTGCCGAATTTCGCATAACCGCTTAAACCGGCGTTCGCAAAAACACCTCCCGACGCGCTTATTGTTCCGGAGAAAGAACGCTGTTTTATATTTCCTTCCGATATAAGGGTAAACAATGATTTGGGAAGATTGAAATGAATGTTTCCGTCAGCCCCGGAGAAGAAACCAAAATCCCAAATTCCTCCCGCTATGTTTATGTTTTTTATATCTATTGATAATACGCGCACAAAAACACCCAGAAAAAGATTAAGACCGTCATCGCGGACATCATTCTTGATTTTGTTCAGATCGATAAGAATGTCTTTTTGAAAAAATTCACTGAACGCGAGTAAATCATTTGAAAACCCGGCGTCTAAACCAACAAAACCAATCTCAAAACGCTGGCGGGCAAAACCGCCGCCGGTTTTTTCCGGCTGGCCAAAATCCGTATCTTCATCTTCGTAGCGATCCCCATAGACAAGGGTTTCGCTGTTTTCATCAAATGCGTTTTCAATGGTTATGTTGAGTTCAGCTTCCTGTGCATAGACGGGCAGGAGCAGGACAGCGGTAAAAAATATAATAAAAAGTTTTTTCATGTTTTCTTCCTTTAAAATTTTATTGTATGATCTATGTTAGCTTTGGCTTCTACCGCCAGTACAAAGTCAAACTCCGGTATATCCTTGAGTTGACGTTTTATTTTGAGTGGAGTGCCATCTCTAATAACAATTTCAAATCGGGGAGTAAAAGGATTGGGTAAATCATCCATTTTAAGTTCTATGAATGGTTCCGGATCATCAAAATTGAGTACTTCCAATGGTTTATTGTCGCTCTTAGATACAATCAGTAAAGAGATATTATCTATAATATCATTTCTGTAATTTTTAAGAATAATTTTTATGCTGTCAAGATTACTTAACAAATCATCTTCATCAGGATTGTCGGTACGGAGAAATAAATCACTGTCTCCCATATCCGGGAACAGATCATCTCCCAGTTCCAGCTTTTTATACCCAGACTTGGTGGATGAAATAGTGCTTACTATTTCCAGAGGGAGCAGTATAACCAGATCGGCGGTAACTGTTTTCTCGTTGTCACCATCATAATAAATTGTCCATGAGTCTATTGTGACTTCGTATTCCAAAGCCGATTCAGACTCAGAATTAAAAACATCAGCTAAAGGAATGCCGTTGGGTTTAGAACTAAGGCTGTGAGGGGTAAGAACTCCGTAGAGTAGAAGGGAAGACTATCGGAATCCGGAAAATCCGGCCGCACTTTCGATGTTAATGCACCGCTAGCCAATGTATTATTACCATAGGTAAGCTTCATGGAAGCGCTATCGTTTCCCTCTATATCAACATATATATAGCCAGTTACTTCCTTAAATTTGACACCCTCACCTAAAATATCACCTAATTCGTTTTTTATAGTTTGCTCCCCTTGAACCGGCTCACCGGAAGTGTCAATTTCTGCTTCTTCCCATTCAAAAACCACTTCAGGTTCGATTGTTCCCGAACAAGAACCGGTAACTATTACAAATATCTCAATCTCGTTGTTATCGGTCAAATCACCGCCTTCTGATTTTGGTTTGGGGATAAATTCTGTTGGTGTGGTATTAACAAATTGTAAGGTATTCTTAATATTATCTTTTGTCCCACTAATATAAGTATTAATTCCAAATGCTGGTATTCTAACCAAAACATTATCGGCTAACTCAGAAGTATATGTCATTTCCAGACCAATTTCATTAACTTCAACCGACTTAACTAATTTTGCCATATCGCCAAGAGAAACTTTAAATAAAGGATCATTAAGTAAAGGATTATTCGGATCTTTCGGCTCATCTGAATAATTAATCGGGTCATTTATTTCTCGTGGCCCATGTCCGGTCAAATAGGCGCCATCAGGGTAATTCTGTAAAAAATATAAAGGGTCACTAAGATTAGCTTCAATAGTGTATGAAAATTTTGTGTCATCTTCATCTATCATTGCATCATTTATATAATCCTGCAAATCAAGTTTCATCTCTATAATGGGATAATGCACCACATAAGCCTGCACATTATTACCGACAAGAGAACCGCGATAGTCATAAATATTTCTTTTTTGTTCACCATCTCCCAACTTGTCCAGCATTTCCCTTATCTTTGCGGAACTTATGCGGTCTTCCAGCCTTTCACCTTCTTCAAGTTTGTTAAAAGGACTGCCCAGAGGTAAATACACTCCCGGAGTCCCTTTAATGGTTACCGATTGGGGAATATCACATGACATTATTCCCACCAAACACAAAAAGCCAAGTAATACTTTTTTCATTCTTTACTTCTCCTTCTTCATTACACTGCGCCAGCGGCGCGCTATCAAATAGCTGCTATCCAATAGCTGCTATCCAATAGCTTGTTAATTGAATGACTCCGCAACGCGAAGGCAAAATCAAAAAAATCTTTTTCTTTATAAAGAACTTTTTTATAATTTTCGATTTCTACTATTTTTCAAAAAAACCCATGATAAACTATAATATAATACAGGATAATCCCTTTTTAGTGCAAGTATATTGTTAGAGGGGCAACACATATTACCGCTTTTGGTCTGAATATACCAAAAAAATATTAGAGATATATTTAGCGCTCACTTTGAAAGAGAACTGAAGAAAAAGAGTTGTTTCAAGAGATTAGACTTGATAAAAGCCGTAGATTCGCTAATAATAAGCCATAAAGCTTTCATCAGTCTTGCGGGTTTTTTGCGTTTGCGGCTTTAATTCGGGGAATGAAATATTTTTCAATATATAGGTTATCAGTTTTAATTTTTATTCTTCTTCTAACAGGATGCAGGGGAATGAATACAAACAATTCATCGGCGCCGGTAAATATTGCGGTAACTGTTGATACGGCAAGCGGGAACAAAGCGATATCGCCCTATATCTACGGTCTGAATGTCGTGCCCGCGCAAAGTACGGTAATAAAATCTGCACGTCTGGGCGGCAACCGGACGACCGGATACAACTGGGAGAATAATCTTTCAAACGCGGGCGAAGACTGGCAAAATTTTAACGATGAATACCTTTTTCCCAAGGACAAAGACGGCTCGACACCGGCAATAACGATGACGGATTTTGCGGAGAAAGCCAAAAAGGCCGGGGCGTATACGCTTATCACATTACCGATGGCAGGTTTTGCTGCGAACGACAGGCTTCGCACTGTTACAAAAGAAGAAACAGCGCCGTCAAAACGTTTTACGAAAATTGTTGACAGAAAAAACAGCTCGCTTTCTTTAACGCCTGACGTGAAAGACGATTATGTTTATTCCGATGAATTGCTTAATTACCTTGTAACAAAACTCGGCGTTGCGCATAACGGGGGGATTAACGGATACTCACTTGATAATGAGCCGGCTCTGTGGCCGGAAACACATCCGCGTATTCATCCTACAAAAACTACCGTTGCCGAACTGCTGGAAAAATCAATTTCACTTGCCTCTGTTGTAAAAGACTACGACAGCGGCGCCGAAGTTTTCGGGCCGGCTTTGTACGGTGTGGGCGCATACACGAATTTTCAAAACGCGCCGGACTGGAAGGGGACATATTCCAGTACTTATAAATGGTTTATAGACGCCTATCTTGATAAAATGAGAGAAGCCGAACTGTTAAATGGAAGACGCCTGCTTGATGTGCTTGATCTTCACTATTACACCGAGGCGCGCTGTCCTTCAAACCATCGTGTCTGCGATGACCGCAACAACAACGACCAGTGTTTTTACACCCGCTTTCAATCCACACGGAGCCTGTGGGATAAAAGTTATGTTGAAAAAAGCTGGGTTACTCAGGTACACAGAAGATTTTTGCCGGTATTGCCGATTGTAAATGAATCGATTGAAAAGTATTACCCGGGAACAAAACTTTCAATCAGCGAATACAACTTTGGCTACGAAAACCATGTTTCGGGCGGCATAGCCCAGGCCGACGCTTTGGGTATTTTTGCATCACACGGCGTGTACTTTGCCGCATTGTGGGCGTTATCTGAAAAAGTCGAATATGCGTACGCCGGCCTTAACCTTTACACAAACTACGACGGCAGCGGCGGAAGTTTTGGCGGTACGCTTGTTTCATCTTCAACCGATAATATCGAATACTCATCGGTATACGCATCCACAGACAGCAAAGGCGCGCTTCATATCATTTTGCTTAACAAGAGTGTAAATGAGGCGGAACGATTCTCCGTCAATGTAAATTCATCAAACAATTACACAACTTACGAGTGTTACGGATTTAACTCGAACAGTGCGGCAATAAAGCACATCGGTGCGGGCACGGTATCCGGCGGCCTGTTATCTGTCGATCTTCCGGCCATGTCGGCGTATCATCTTGTTTTGAAA
>JAIRUC010000020.1 GCA_031254615.1 Treponema sp.
CTGCCCAAAGTTTCAACCGCCTGCAATTTGCGGATAAGGGCGTTTTTGTTCACCATTTTTTTAACGCCGTTGGTAAGCATAAGCGTTACGATAAGCGCAAGCGTTTCCGGGACAGCGGCAACGGCAAGAGTGACAGCTAACATAATAAGATGCCAAAATTCCTGCTTCTGAATAAAACCGATCATAAAAATTGTAAATGCCGCGACAACGGCGATTGTGCTGATCGTCTTTCCAAGTTTATCAAGCCGAAGCTGAAGCGGCGTTTTGTTCTTCTTTGTGTAATTCAGATAACCGGCGATTTTTCCGATTTGCGTATTCATCCCCGTTGAAGTAACAACCGCTCTCGCGTATCCGCTGACAACAAGACAGCCGGAAAAAACCATATTTGTCCTGTCGCCCAAAGGCGCATCCTCTTTTGCAAGCGCATCCGTATTTTTTTCCGAAGGCTCGCTCTCGCCGGTCAGCGAAGCCTCGTCAACATCAAAACTTTCGCAGCTCAAAACGCGCGCGTCCGCCGGCACAAGGTCTCCGGTTTTCAACTCGATTATGTCGCCGGGAACAACAAGCGTTGTGTCAATCTCCTGCTTGACGCCGCCCCGAACAACAAAACAGCTCGGACTGTTCAAAACCGCCAGAGCCTCCAGCGCTTTTTCCGCGCCGCGCTCCTGAGTAACCGCCAAAATCACATTCATTATAACAATCGAAATAATTACGATAGGCTCGATAAATCCATGCCCGTCACGGAGCGCGAGTAAAAAAGAAAGAACCGCTGCAAGCAGCAGAATAATTACCGCGACATCTTTAAGCTGGCGGATTATTTGAGAAAAAAGGCTTTCTTTCTTTTTTTCGGTGAATTTGTTAAGACCGAATTCCGTTTGTCTTTTTTCGGCTTCACTCGCCGTTAAACCATTTTGCGGGTCTGATTTTAATTCGCTCAACACGGCGGCTTTGTCCATGTTGTACCAGTTGTTTATCATATAGAGATAATTGAGTGTTAAGTGGTTTTTGTCAAGTTGAAAAATGTATGTCTAAAGACCTATACCAACATGCCTGACCACTAAAATGCATTAAAAATGTGTCCATAATTTTATAATAATTTATTTTTATATACCATTTTTTAGAAAATGCTTATACTGTTTGCTTAGAGAATTTAATCCACTCATATGGCAGCCCTATATTTTCAGAGTATTTACGAATAAGGTCTTTCTCGTCATCGGTCATTTCATCATAAAAGGGACGATCTGATACTTTCCAATATTTTTTTACTTCATCAATTTTCAAGACATCTCCCCACGGTGCTTTATATAATTCTCCAACCTTATATTTATCAACTTCCATGTATACCCTTGTGGTATAACAATAACCGAGTTCGTCTAAATATTTTTTAATACTTTCATATTCATGTTCCGGGAATGAAATAACATTTACAGAAAACATTTGTTTAACCCCATCAATTAATATAATTGTAATGCAGCTGCATTAAATGCCCTATTAAGAACATTTGTTATTATTTTACTGTTTTTTATTTCCATTATTTTGTCAATAAATCCTTTATTTATATTCTATTCGCACTAAAGTGCGGGGTATGAAACCCGCCTGCGAATCAAACTCTCTCATAGTGCCCTTTCTGCCTGTTTTTCATTTATCTGCCTGATCATGGCATACAATCATGCAGAAAGCAAGCGAATCATGCAGTAGAATTTATTTTCCTGCATAAAAAATATAGCAAATCATGCAGAAAGATAACTAATCAGGCTGGTGATAGATACCCAATTTTAGTACCAATTGTTTATCACATTAAAGATGATTGAGTGTTAAAGCCTTTTTGTCAAGTTGAAAATTGTTTGCCTTAAAACTTTATACCAAAGATCAAAAGAATTATTGTATAATTTATGAACCATATTTAATTGGGTAGAATTTAATGCCTCTTTCCTTTTAATTTCAACATCTTTCATTTATTGTCTCTTTTCAAATTATCATACCAAAACATTTTTCAGGCATTCTTCTTTAAATCACTTAATTATAGATATAAGTGAACTCGCAGGATTGGGCAGTCTCGATAAACCATAACACATTATCGTATACGATATTTGCGTAGGCTTCGACAAAAGCAGTATAACCGTTCCCTTTTTCCAACCATCCATCGGGAATATCTTTTTTTATATCTGCTGTCATATAGGGTTCAAATGTCCATGTTAATCCATTTGAAGATAACCCATCAGGTATGTGATAAGAGGTTACTCCTATAGCTCCTTTTCCCTGTACGTCAATGGTAACCCCATAACTGTATTTTGGGGTTTCAAAAATTATATCGGACGAAAATACAGGTTCAGAAGATAATGCAGCAACTGTATTATTGTCATCCAATTTAAGATAAAGAGCATCGCTGTTAAAATGAATACCGTCATTCACAATACAATCAGTTGCGGCGCTAATGAACCGGAAATTTTCATCATTATTTTTGAATAATGTATGGTCTTGTTCATTCCAAACAGTAGCGGATATATGGTATCTTTTGCCTGGTTGAATAACTGGTAAAATTACCTTTCCAGTCTGTTTTACTTTGTCCAACTGGGCAACTTTAACCCTATCATTTAATAGAGAGGCATCTCTTAAATCTGCCATTGAAGTAACCGTATTAGAAGGGTCTGGTGTTTCTTCATTGTAATAAGATGCAAATATACACATACGAACCGCATCTGACGGAATATTTTTAAAAGTCAATAGTATGCCTTCCGGTATTGCTTTTGCTTCCATACCAAAATTATTGATGGATTGTTGGTTCTTACTTGTGGCGCAGCCAAAAGTAACCAAAATAAAACCCAAAATTAAGGAGATTGCGAACACTGTTCGTGTCCTTAAAGACTTAAAATGTTGCATAAACTTACCTCCTATATGCAAAATCATTACATTATCGGTAATTTCTATATAATTATTAAAAAGCGAAAATTGGTTTTAGTTTTTCAAGAATTTTTTTAGCGGCCGACGGGAGTCGAACCCGCGTCACGAGCTTGGGAAGCTAGGGTAATACCGTTATACGACGGCCGCAAATAAAAGCCACAGGGTTTTAGCCCATGATTTCTTGGTTCATAATAGGCACCTATATAGAAGAAAGTCAAGTAATCGCTAAATGATGCCTGAAGATTTATACCAATATGCGCGGACAGTTTGAAATAATGCCACAAAAATTCATTATTGTCAATAAATATTATGTAAAAGCGCAATATTTTATAAAAATAACCCCAAATCCTTAACAAACATTTGCCTCAATAAAAACAAAATTAACCCATGAATAATGTTAAAAGAAAGCGGAGGTTTTTTTAACATTATTTTATTGTAAGGTAAGCACTATACTTATGAAATTGAAGCGTGGACAGAGAGCAGCGAGCGTACGATAAATTTTCAATATTTTGCTGGTAAGAATTCAGATGGACTGTATCTGTTCCCAAACTATTGACATGACAAATATACGGAAAACTTACACTATCGAAGGAGATATTATCCCCCTAAGCGGAGCATTTCAGGTAGAAATCCAGTGCGCCGACAAAATAGGAACATTTTATGTCAAAATTGTTGACATAAAACCAAGCGATTCAAATACAATCACCGTTACCGGATTTTAACGAAAATTAGCTAACGCAAACATTATCAAATCCGCCCAAAAGCAAGTTAACCCAACTTGCTTTTGGGCTTGCTTTTGCACTGAAAAACTTTTAGGCATACATTTCCTTCTACGCATTTCCCAAAAAAGCAATATATCCCCTAAATGTCGTATAAAGATCAATCTTGCTGATCACTTCAAACGGCGAGTGCATGGACAGAACGGGGACACCGCAGTCAAGAACATCCATTCCCAGATTGGCGGCATAAAGGGCGATTGTTCCGCCGCCGCCTTTGTCTACTTTGCCCAATTCTCCGAACTGCCACTGGATTTTGCTCTTGTCCATAATAGCCTGAACTTTGGCGCAGAATTCCGCGTTGGCATCGCTCGCTCCGTACTTGCCACCGGAGCCGGTGTATTTTGTCAGCACAAGTCCCTTCCCGATAAACGAAGAGTTCTTTTTTTCAAATACTCCGGCGTAGGTGGGATCAAAAGCCGCGTTAACGTCGGCGGACAGCATATAGGAATTGGAAAAACAAATCCGCAAATCCGCTTCGTTTTCGCATAACATGGCGATAAAGTTTTCAAAATTGCAGGATCGCGCGCCTGTGTTTCCCGCAGAACCTGTTTCCTCCTTGTCAGACAAGTAGCAGATAACGGTTTTTTCCGGCACGGTTTTTTCGCGCGCAAGAGCGGTCATGGCTTTTATGGCGGGAAAGGCGCAGCAACGGTCATCGTGGCCGTAAGCGCCTATCATGCTTCGGTCAAAGCCAATGTCGCTGGCTTTAAAGGCGGGAACAAACTCAATTTCCGCACTGGCAAAATCTTTTTCCGTTATGCCATACTTTGCGTTAAGCAGAGACAAAATTCCAAGTTTAATTTTTTCTTTTGCGTCTTTATCATTGTACGGCCGTGAGCCGGCGAGAATATCAAGGTTTTCACCTTCTACCGCTTCCGATGCTTTTTTCTCCATCTGCTCTTTCGCAAGATGAGGTAAAAGATCGGTAATCGTAAACACAGGATCGCCGGACTCTTCGCCGATTTTTATTGCCGTCTTTTTTCCGTCGCCGTTTACAAATACACCGTGCATAGCAAGAGGAATAGTCGTCCACTGGTACTTTTTTATGCCGCCGTAGTAGTGAGTATCAAGTAACGCAAGATCGCTGTCTTCGTAAAGAGGGTTTTGTTTTAGATCAAGACGCGGCGAATCAACGTGCGCGCCAAGGATATTGCAGCCTTCAACCGCCGGCTTCTTCCCGATAATCGCCGCCAAAATTGATTTGCCGCGAATATTCTGATAAATTTTCATTCCGGCTTTGAACTGCCTGTTTTTCAAAGTTTGAACATTTATAAAGCCGCCTTTTTCCAGCATCTCACAGGCCGCCTCGACGCACTCACGCTCGGTTTTTCCCCTGTCCAAAAATTGTTTATATGATGAGGCAAATTCCTCGACCTCTTTTTCCGTCTTTGCGTCAATGCCTTCCCAGCAGTTTTTCAGATTGAAAAAAAGTTTGTCCGCCAGTTTTTCACCTTTTCCCTTATTTTTTGATTTTGTTTCTTTTGCCATATACCCTCCAAGCGGCTATCCGGTGTCAGACTAGCATCTGACATCGCATTTATTAAACATCAATAATATGATACCATTTTTATCATGAATATACGAGACCGCTACGCGCCCTCCCCGACCGGCCTTCAGCATATAGGCGGAATAAGGACGGCGCTTTTTAATTATCTTTTCGCGCGCAGCCAAAACGGGAAATTTATCCTGCGGCTGGAAGATACGGACAGAACACGCTCCGAAGATTGTTATGTGCAAAACCTTTACGATACTTTTGACTGGCTTGGAATAAAATGGGACGAAGGACCGGATAACGGCGGGCCGTTCAGCGCGTATGTGCAGTCCGAGCGTTCCGCGTTGTACCAAAAATACGCGCGGGAACTGCTTGATAACGGTCATGCGTATTACTGCTTCTGCTCCGCGGAAAGGATCGAAAAAGTCCGCCAGGAAAGGGAAGCCGCCCATTCTTCGGAAACCGGTTACGATCGCCTCTGCCGCGCTATCGATCCGCAGGAAGCGGCCAAACGCGCCGCGTCCGGCGAAGCCTGCACTGTCAGATTGAAAATCCCGCTTGGCGAGACAACCCGTTTTCACGATCATCTGCTTGGCGATATTGAATGGAAGAACGACGACATTAACCCCGATCCGGTGCTGTTAAAAACCGACGGCTTCCCAACTTATCACCTTGCGAATGTGGTAGACGATCATTTAATGGAAATCAGCCATGTGCTTCGCGCTCAGGAATGGTTGTCCTCTACTCCGCTCCATGTAATCATGTACCGGTATTTTGGCTGGACGCCGCCCGAATACTGCCACCTTCCGATGGTGATGGGACAGGATGGAAAAAAACTTTCCAAACGCCACGGCGCGACC
>JAIRUC010000022.1 GCA_031254615.1 Treponema sp.
ATGACCCTGTGCCTTGAAAAACGCGGCGTACAGACCAACATGACCTACCTTGACGAAAAGCGGGTTGAACTAATCTACGATATGCCGCTTTCCGAAGTATTATTCGATTTTTATGACCGTCTCAAAAGTATTTCCAGAGGTTATGCGTCATTTGATTACGATATTTCCGGCTACAAGCCGACAGAA
This sequence comes from Treponema sp., assembly GCA_031254615.1. GTDB lineage: Bacteria > Spirochaetota > Spirochaetia > Treponematales > Breznakiellaceae > WQXQ01. The sequence goes on from JAIRUC010000022.1 coordinate 187, forward strand.
CTCGCAAAAATGGACATCCTTCTTAACGGCAAGGCTGTTGACGCTCTTTCTCAGCTTGTATTCAAGGGCAACGCATATGATCGCGCAAGAAAAGTCTGCGAAAGGTTACGCGACGAAATCTCCCGCCAGCAGTTTAAAATAGCCATTCAGGGCTCAATCGGCAGCCACATTATCGCGCGGGAAACCGTCAACGCCCTTCGCAAAGACGTACTTGCCAAATGTTACGGGGGCGACATTACGCGCAAACGCAAATTACTGGAAAAACAAAAAGAAGGCAAGAAGCGCATGAAAATGGTCGGCGATGTGGAGCTTCCGCAAAGCGCGTTTTTAGCGGTACTGAAAGCCAAGGATGAGTGAAGACGCAGGCCGGAGTTAACGTGAAATGAGCAGCGAACGGTTTATCTTTAACGGCAGACTAAAACATTGCCTTGACAGCGTAATATATCATTAAAAAACATACAACCAGCTTGGCTCCCGAACCAACAATGAAAGCAAGAAATGCGCCTAACGCTACCTTAAAAGCCTTGGCGCCATCAGCGTGATTGTGAATAAGCTCGCCTATAAACGCACCGAGAAAAGGCATTAATATCATTCCCAACGGAGGGAAAAAGAATATACCTACCAGAAGCCCCAGGAATGAACCTATTGAGGCGGCGCGTGAACCTCCAAATTGTTTCGTCATCAATGAAGGAAGAATGTAATCCATTACAGTTACGGCTATCGTTATACCTGCCCATATCCACAAAAAGGCGGGTTGAAAGTGAGGGTATCCACTCCATTGCAATAAAAGCAACCCTATATAGCTTAACGGCGGACCCGGTAATACCGGAAGAATTGAGCCTACAAGCCCGACCACAAGCAACAGAAAGGCAAGTATAACCAATACAATTCCCATTTGCCTAACGCTCCATTAACAAAATAGCGGGATCGATCTCCGTACGCAATCGTTTAAGAAACGAAATATTGTTTAATGCCGGACGGCGGCCGCCTGCGCAATCGGGGAAGTGCGCCCAAAGGTAATCACATTCGTCAATTAAAACATTAAGCCGCTCATTATCCGCCGCCGCAACGCCTGAAAGAATATTTCTCAATTCTTCCAGCCGTTTCTTTTCATTTTCAAAAAACAAAGCCACCTTGTCTTCCGATATATTTTTGACAACGGCTGTTTGAGGCGGCTTTTTGCAAACCATATTTACATCCAATGCTGTCATCGCCTCTTCAAGTGAGAGCGTTTTTATTCCTAACGGAAGACCTGAACCTTCAATATCAAATATGCGCGAATCGCCGCCAAACTCCTGTTCAAAGAGATCACGGTAATTTTTCATGGCGGGGCTGGTATAAACAGAAAGCCCGGATTTTGAAACAGCGGCAATTGAATGTTGAGTGTACGCGGCAAGATTAAATATTCTGCGAAAACGGTTCTGCGAACTCAAAATACCGCGATGTCCCGGCGTACCGCAGGCATGATATTTATCCTGGGAAAAAGAAAAATCAAGACCGGCGCAGATAATTTTTCCGCTTGTAAGACGCCGGGACAGTTCTACCGCCGTAAGCCCTACCGACCCAAGCGGAGGAATAACAAGCGGAAGCATTTTCGCCGCTTTAAGCCTTTCAAAAATACGCAGGGGCGTCCAAGGCGTCATAAACATATAGCCGTCCCCGGCAAGGATGCGCGCGGATGCCGGCAAGGCGGAAAGGTCAGCCGCAAAGGGAATCTTCCAGCCGCGGCAGCCGGTAAAATCGCGCAGATTCCAGTGCTGGCTTTCCAGAATAACAGCCATATCGGGGTTAATTCCCCTGTCTTTCAATGAGCCAAGACAGGTATCCACGCAGACAATTTTGAAAGGGCGCTTCGGCGAGCAAAGAATTTGCGAATAACGCTTTTTAAGAGCGTCTAAGGTTTCATCCAGCGAGGGGCCGGCTCCCAGGACAAGAACAGGCGCTTCGCCGAAAGAAATGTTTGCGGCAGAGGGAAAGCGCGGAACAAGCGGAAGATTGCGCAGGGCGTTGCGGATGTATAGGCGCCCAAGTTTTGTCAGGGTAAGGGCGTTACTCCAATCCGTTGCTATTTCGCGGCGAAGCGCGCCGCAAAGAGAATCGTACAGTTCGGGAAAAAGCTGCCAGCCGCCGGAAAAACGGATAATCTCCACATAACGGAACGCCGCCCGTCCCCACGCTTCGCGTACAAAAGCGCAAAGACCGCCCGCGTCGCAAATGTTCGTTACGCGCAATTTACGGCAGTCCGCAAAAGAAGGGTCGATGTTTTTTTCCGTTAGCTCGTATAGTTCGCCGTCCGCTTCTACACAAAGGACTGCCGAATTGGGCGCTTCCGATTCAAGGCGCGCCAACAGCCGTGCAAGACCGTAACCGTACAAAGGGGAAGGGCAAAAGTAAAGCGTATTGTCCCTGACACGCACTGCGTCTGCCGTGCGCTCGGCCCGGCAGACAGGGTCTACCCCCGATAAAAGAGTCTTCCCGTTTTTAACAAGAGGCATAATTGCCTGTTATTGTAAAAAGAATTTGACGTAAGTATCCCAAAAGCGATTGTCCATTCTTGGGCTGTTCATAAAATAAGGCTGCAAAGACTGCTCGGTAATACTGCCAAGCCAGTAATCAGAATACATTGACGTAATTTCTTCGGCTTTTTCTTCTTCGATATCAATTTGCTCAACAGGGAAAAATACAAGGACTTTACTTCCGTGAACAAGCGGCTCAGACGGGGTGTTCAAAGGCGTAGAAAAAGCGGATTTCCAGAAATTTGAATTTTTGGACAAATCCAAAAGTTCCTGCCGGGATAACGCGGAAACGGTAAATGATTCCAGCGGCGTAAAAAATCCCACACTGCCGTAGTTTACCGGAAGCGGCCCGATACTGGCTTTTTCTTTTCCGCTCTGGCGCGCCGCATTGTCAAACCCGTCTGCTATAGCTCCGGTAATAAATTCCTCAGCCTGCGCAATAGCCCAGTCTTCCATGCGGCCTCTTTCATAATTCCTCATATATGAACGCACCCTGTCCATTGTCGCGGTGTCTTCAAAATCCGCAAGTCTTAACTCATCTTCTATTCTGAAAAAAGCCCAGTTATCGTTCAGTTTGACAACAGCGCTCAACTCTCCCTTGCCAAGACTTAAAATATTTTCGCGTACCGCCGCGTCGGTAACTTCCCGCTCAAGATCATACACATACTGAATGCCCATGTCCCCGCCCCTGTCGGCATAACCGTCCTGCGACTGGGCTCTGGCGGCGTCTTCAAATGTTGTTACTCCGTCTTTAATGGACTCCAGAATTTTTTTCGCTTCTCTTTCGCCGGAGTTAATATAAATTCTTGAAAGATGAATAGAGCCGAAAAGGCCGGAATTTTCCTGCGCATAACTCAAATATTCGGAGGCGGGAAAATCATCTACGGGAAAGGACACCACCTCAAATGTCCTCTCGCCGGAAGCCATGTTGGCTATAAATTCTTTCTCGCCGTCAGGAATCAACAGACCGAATAAATCATTATAAAATTGAATTACGGTAAGTTCTTCCTTTACCTGCCGCCACAGCGAAAGACGGCTGGTATCTGACATTTGTCTGTACAGCGCCGGAGAAAAACGCCCATTCTCCTGAAACTGGGGCAGTTTTGCAACTTCCCTGTCAACAACTTTTTCGGGCGCTTCGTAATTTGATCTTTTCATCTCCTGCAAAATGGCTGTATGCACTGCAGCCCCTTCAAAGGCCTGAGACCAAAGGCTCATTGCAATCTGAGGATTGCTTAGATCTACCTGATCACGGTAACGCCGTGCAAGCTGTTCATAATATTGAGAAAGCTTATTTCCGGGGACCCACGAGATCGGAACATTATCATAGTATCCGAAGGTTAAATCCCCGCCGCCGCGAGCGCCCTTGAATAATAAATCGCCTGCTACAAATGTTACGGTTACAAGAACAAGAATAACAACAGACCCTATATAAAGACCTGGGTTTGCTTTAAATTTACCGATAATCTCCGAAAGCCCGGATTCTTTCTCGTTTACATGAACTTTTTTATCTTTTTTAGCCATAAATTACCTCTAATGAAAAATTCCTAAACAACATAGCATTTTTATTTTGTTCTGTCTATATACGGAATTTCCAAATCCGCTGTGGTAATACTCAACTTTCCGTCGGCTTTGCGGGTAGCAATTTTCCAGAAGTAATCACTGTACTGTTTGTCCTCTATAGCTATATGGGATAATACCCAGTCTTTCAGAAAACGGGCGAATTTTTCCAGCACCAGCCTCTTGCCCGTTTCATACTCCTTAACACTGTCGATTACGGTTAATGTAAAAGAATCGTGTGTTTTTTTATGGGCGGCATAACCGGGATATTTGGTCGCTATCATGAATTTTTCTTCAGTGGCAAAATGGGTTTTTATATACTCGACTGCTTGTTGAATTACCTCTTTAAAATAAAGCCGTTCCTCTTTTTCATTTCCTGTAGAATGACTGTATAAATCGTTGACAAAATCAAGAAGCCCTTTATGCTGATCATCTATTATTTTTACTCCCATTGAATACGACGCGGACCACATAACTTGTTTCGCAGTATTTGCCATTTTCAGCCTCCTTATTCTGATAGTATATAGTAGATAGTTGTTAGTAGATAGTGGGTTGTTCATAATTGTATCGTGATAGTAACTCACGGAGCCCTCTGTCCAAAACCCCGCCCACTAAATACTACATACTAATAACTTCTTCCCTCTTTACCCCATATCCTGATGTTGAATGGCTTTAAACACGCGTTCAAATTCATAGGCGAGCTTCTGTGATATTGAAGCCAGTGTTCCGCTTACCTGATTGGCATGCAGGATTAGAGTTCCTTGTTCAGATGTGATATTACCGGAAGATATTTCGGCATTTTCTATTTTTATTAAAGTATTCAAAAGAACTTTTGTGTCTTCGTCAATTTCCTTAACACGTCCCACAAGATCGGCAATGCCCTTTGTGCCTTCACCCAAATCCTTTTCTGTTGTATTCAACGAACCCGTTGTGTCTCTTACAAGACTGTTAATTTCCATAATGGTCTTGTTAATTTCCTGCGCCGATTCACTTGAATTTTTGGATAATTCCCTGATACCATCCGCGACAACTTTAAAACCCCTTCCGGATTCTCCGGCATGAGCCGCTTCGATTGACGCGTTAATTGCCAAAAGATTTGTCTTTGCGGAAATTTCCTGAATAACTTTTACAAATTGAATGATCGTCTCTAATTTTGCTTTTAATGAATTTATTTTTTCAACAGTCAGCTTCATCGATTCGTTGATCTTCTTAATATTACCCTGTATACCCGAGGCAAAATTATTGCTCTGTTCGGTTTTTGAATAAACGCTTTGCCCGGCGCTTACGCCTGTTTTGACGTTCTGCACAGCCTGAGCAGACATATCATTTACCGAACCTGTTAAAGTTTCAATTTGGTCTAACGATTTTGATAATTCATCCGACTGCACATCGACATTTTTTATGGTCTGCCCGATTGTATCCATACTTGCCTGAATAAGCGTATTATCTTTTACCACTTCCACAGCGGCAATTGGCTGTCCGTTATCATCATATACTCCGGCATTGGATACCAGCGAGTGAATCGTAGAACCGCTTTTATGAAATACGTCGACAGCAACGTCGTGCAAAAACTGTCTGTTCTGTATACACGTCTGAGTCGGGCACTGGCCTGCGGGAGGACAGACGCCGGCCTTAAATATCTCATAACATTTTCTTCGTTTAGCTTCCGCCGCCGAATAACCGGTAACCTTCGCTATCGCGTCCGGCCACAAAATAATATTGTAATCCATATCGCGCACATAATAAGGATCGGGCATAGCTGACTGAATGCCTTTTAACTGGGCAATTTCGAGTTTTAACGAATTAATTTGATTTTCTTCAATATTATTAGCCATAATCACTCCTAATGATACTAATTAAATGTATATATTAACATTTTAATTATGTCAAGTTAAAAGATTGCATCATAACAGAAAAGGTTTTACCTGATTTTTAACAGTAAATCAGTTGATTTTTTTCAACATAACTCTACCAAACAGAAATAATACTGTCATGCGCCTTCGAATTGATTTTACGGTGTTCTTTCATGGCAAAAACCGAAAGAACAACAAAAAAAGCGATAAGGAATATAATAAGCAAAAGCAGAATCATCGTATTATCGTTCCCTGTTTTTTGTATTTCTACAGGGGCTCCGACTATAAGAACGGATTCGTCTACCACGACCGTATCGTCGGTAAAGGCAATTACAAGGCAAACTATTATGGCTAATATCATCAGGGCAAGGGCGATAAGGCTGGCTACACGGGTAGTGAAACTCGACTTTTTATTGAACGCTATGGAAATTATAGCGCCCATGATACCTATACTAATTAAAACGCCTAAGTAAATCATAGCTTACTCCCCTGCCTTAATTTTCGGCTTGAATTACCCTGTACTGTAGCGCTTGCCACATAGCGGCAACAGTGGTAAAATGACGATAAATCTTATTTTTAAAAGAGGTAAAATATGGCTTATAAAATCAGTGACGCGTGTGTAAATTGCGGTTCCTGCGTCAGCGATTGTCCAATGGAAGCAATTTCCGAAAAAGACGGCAAACACGTTATCGATTCTGCCAAGTGTCAGGATTGCGGCGCTTGTGTCGCTTCCTGCCCGACAGAAGCAATCATTTCGGAGTAAGCTAGAGCGGCGCCTGAATAAAAAAATCCGCAAAATTATATTGAATAATATACTATATAGTATAAAAATAACTTATTTATTAGGCGCTGCCTTGTTTTTTTGCCTGCCTGCCTCCCATGCCCAAAATGCCGGGGATTTTTCTTTTCCGGTAATTAAACGGATGGACCCCAGTGATACCGGTTTTAAGCAGTATATAAGCGATGTTGAAAATAACCGCAGGCGGCTTATATCGCTTCGCAGCCGGCCTTTGGAAACTGCAGAACATTTAACCATTTACCAGTATACCCCGCGTGATGACGAGGATATTTTTTCCCTTGCCGCCCGCTGCAACTTACCGTATTCAAGCCTTGCAAGCCTTAACAAGCTGAATAATCCGCTTGCATTGGAAACCGGCAAATCCATCCTGCTGCCCTCCTGCCCCGGCATATATATTCCCGCAAATATCGAATCGGAACTGCAAAAACTTATAGGGGCCGCAAGGCTTTCAAGTCAGGAATCGGTAGAAATAAAAATCAGTTTAGCGGGAAAAACCGAAACTTTTTACTTTTTCCCCGGCGCCGATTTTTCACCGTCGGAAAGGGCGTTTTTTCTTAATTCGGGCTTTCATTTTCCGCTCCGGTTTTTCCGCTTAACCAGCGAGTACGGAATCAGGGCAAACCCCGTAACCGGCAGCGTAGTTATGCATCAGGGACTTGATCTTGCGGCGCCGGAAGGAACGGAAGTTTTTGCCGCTGCCGACGGAATTGTTACCTATACAGGATTCGATCCTGTATACGGAAATTATATAGTTATCTCCCACAGCGAAAGATGGACAAGCCTTTACGGGCATCTTCAGAAGATTGAGACGGTCTTGCGATCTACAGTTAAATCAGGTAGTCTTATAGGAAGAGTAGGGTCTACCGGTCAATCCACAGGGCCGCATCTTCATTTTGAATTACGGCAGGACGGAAAACCGCTAAATCCGGCAGGAAGGCTTCGTCAATAATGATGGAAAACATCTTAAAAATATATATATTTGCTCAAAAGCCGCGTATCGTAACCGGAATTCTTTTGGCTTTTTTTCTGCTGTTCCCCGCGATAAATTCAAAAGCGGAATCTTTTCGCACCACTGTAGAAGGCAGTATAGAGATAACTTCCGACAAACCTGCCGGAGGCAGTGCTTCACTCGGGATAAACAGTTCTGTGCTTATAATAATGGGGGCAGAAAAAAGATTTTTAAGAGGGATCGAAATTGAGCTTTCCGCGCCTCAAATATGGATCGGAAACCGCGGCGCGGTTGTAATGGCTGTGTATAACGACATTGACCCCAAAACGGCCGCCGGGGTTGCCGACATGGATGGCCGCCGTATTGCTTTTGACCCTCTGCCTAACAAACTTCAAATTGTCTACCAAATACCTCTGCAGCAATCCCATGGATTACGCACCACTCCCTATGTTACCGTTCCCGCGGGCGTTACCCCGGTTGAAACATTCCCGCTTCTTTTAAGACTAATGCCCGTAATAAAAGGGCTGCAGGAAGAAGTTGAAAATATGAAATTCAACCTTATTGTCCGGCCAATATTAAGTGACGAAGGAGCCGTTAAGCTGACTGTGCGTTACCCGCAACAACTGCGAAACAGACCGTTCACGGTTCTTATAGACGATGATGTAATAACCAGTTTGTCCGATCAATATGTACTGAAAGAGGGCGAACATCATCTGGTTATCCTTTCAGAAGATTACAGGAACGAAAGCCGTTCCTTTTTCGTAGAAAGGGCAAAAATCCTCGATTTAGTTATTGAATTACAAGACCCCACTCCATTGATAATATTCGAAGGTCCTCAAAACGCCCAAATCTTTCTGAATAACGCCCCTATTGTGCGTAACCGCGAGCCCGTTCCGGTAGAACCAGGCCAGCATGAGGCTAAATTCCAAATTGGCGACTACACCATTATCAAAACGCTTAACATACAGCGGGGGAAAACCTACCGCGTAGTTCTCGACATAGACCTCACAATTCACGAAGAAGATTGAAATATCCCTCAATTTCTACTCTCTTGTGTCCGATATTTAAAATGTCGGGGGCATAGTTCCCCTCCCAAATCACTATGCTTTCGATATGCCTCAAGGGCATGGAGCTGTCTGGATCGCAATATTCGGACAGCTCCTTTTTTTATCAAATCCTACTTTGACATTTGTTTTTATTCAGTTATAATCCCTCTATGCAGCAAAAACAGCCAGAAACAGAAGATATTGTCAAATTGAAGCCCATAATGGGTATCCGCCCGGGAGTCTACCTTTCCGTACTGTACTCAATAATACTGCTTGTTATCCTCTTCTTTTTTCTTGTTTTTCCCGGTTTAAAAAATCCCGGGTCAAAACTGGTGGTGATAACCGAACCGCAAGGGGCAGCCATTAGGGTAGACGGCGTTTATATGGGGACTGCAAAAGATAAAATCTTTGTGTCAAAAGGTCCTCACCTATTGGAAGTTATCCTTCCCGGATTTGAGACCGAAAGTATTGATGCACAAATACCCGGCCGTACCTTCGGCTCGCTTTTTTTCCCGCGCCGTTATATGGTGGAGATTACGTTTAAAACAGACGATCCGTCCGGCGCCATTGCGCACGCTTTTGCGCACGCTTTTGCGCAGGCAGCCGCCGATTTTGCGGCGTGGAGTTTCGCGGGAGAGCCGACCGCAACATGGCAAATACCTTTAAGCCTTTCCGAAGGCGCTTACCGCACAGGCGCAAACAATCCGTCAGCGGCGCAAATACTTACAGCGGCGGCGCGTTTTACCGCCACCCGTGCCGCCTTGCGTGATATTGTCCGTGCGAAAATGCTTTTAGACAACAACGGCTTGTCCCCCTCTGTGGCAGGGATTTTTGGCTCTGTTTCTGACATTCTGGTTTTTCTGTCGGAAAATCCCGGAAGCGCGGGATGGCTTACCGGCCTTCTGCCGGCGGAGTCAACCGCTATGATTAAGGCTTCCGACTGGTATAAAAAAGAAGCCGCTTCTCTGCCCAATCCCGCCTTACAGGAACGCGCCGGCGAAAGACGGCTCAATCTGGCAGGGCTTTCTTTTACAAGTGTTTCAAACTTTATGATTTGTGAAAGCGCAGTTCCACAGGCAGTATTTGAAACCTTTTTGAATGAAAATCCCGAATGGCGACAGGAATCCGGCGCTTCGTGGTTTGCCGCCGCCGAATTCTGCAAGAAGCTTACAAACCGCCTTCCTTCGTCAATGGCAGGGATGGAAGTCAGGCTTCCCACAGAAGCGGAATGGGAATATGCCGCTGCCGCCGGCGCAATCAAAATGGGAGAAGGCAGTTGGGAATGGTGTGCCGATCCTTTCGCTCCGCTTCAATTTATAAAAGCATCCGTCGAAGCCGTACAAGCAGTAGGTTCTCCCGAACGCTCCCTTCGATCTTCCGTAGATTCAAGCAGGACATCACTTCCCCCCGATTTCTCCTCGCCATCTGTCTCCTTCCGGCCGGTTATTGTCGAAAAAGACAGCGGATATTGACAAAATGAGCGAAGGCGTAAAAATCATCGCGCAAAATCGTAAAGCGCGGTTTGATTATTCCATAGACGACTCTTACGAATGCGGAATAGAGCTGTTTGGGACAGAGGTAAAGTCATTTCGTGACGGAAAAATCTCATTTCCCGACGCCTGGGCGGAGGTCGTAAACGGCGAAGTTTGGCTGCGATCTCTGCGGGTAGCGGAAAACCCCTTTTCTTCAGTCTTTAACCATGACCCGGACCGTAAAAAGCGGCTGCTTTTGCATAAGGACGAGATCAAACGCATTCATCGGAAGGTAGAAGAAAAGGGCTATACCCTTATTCCGCTGTCATTTTACTTTAAAAAAGGACGGGTAAAGGTTGAATTGGGGCTGTGTAAGGGGAAAAAAGCCTTTGATAAGCGTGCCGGCATCCGCGAAAAAGACGTAAAACGGGATATGGAGCGGGAATTCCGCCATTCCCACTAATAAACTTTGGAATCAATCACTTCAAGCATGAAAAGAAAGGCAAAAATCAATAAACCAACGCAAAGCGAAACAATTTTTATGATTTTGTCGGAAAGATAGTCGGGATTTTTAACAATATACATATTTCCGCTTACCGCGGGAGTGTGTTTTGTGTTTCCAAGCCCTACAATTCGGATAAATCGCTCGTCTTCATAGCCATATCCAAGCTGACGGGCATAAACAAGCAGGGTATCATGGTCATACAACAGGTTATTTCTCTCTTTTTCAAGCTCTTCGTTAATAATCCCCAATTCCTTTATATTTGCCCATTGCTGTTCGCGCTCAAATAAAAGCTGATTATAGGCAGACATTCCCTTTGGGCCGGTAAAAAACGAAAAAAGCGTGTAAACAGCAATAGCTGCCCAAACCCCAATGAGGTATTTAGAGAATCTCATATTTATATTTACGGCTGTTTTTCTGTGAATCATTATCATTGACATCAGCATAAGCATGTAATATCATATAATATAGAGAAGAACTATTGAAATCAGACAAAAATACCGATAATTGACAATATTGCGTTAGTTAGGGAGCGGTTCATGGCAAAAGATAAAAAACCTTCAATATACTCTGATCGCGGCAACATTGGTTCTGCCGAAGAATTGGATGAGTACGGCGTATGGGTTAAGAGCGAGCCTCAGGTCATATCGGCAGACACCAATGTTCAAAAATTGGACGACTTTGACGATTCAGTGTTCACTGTGGAAGAATTCTCGGAAGAGACTTCCGCGGAAGAGACTTCTGCTGAAGAATTTTCCGGCATTGAAGACATTGAATTTCCGGGTGATTTGTCCGGCGAAGAAAACTATGAGGCCGAGTTTGAAGATTTTACCGTTTCAGAGGATGATGCAGCCGGCATAGCTTCCACTTCTTTCAATGACGTGTCATCTATGGATGACAGCGACTTTGATGTTCCGACAGTAAGCGCCATCGAAAATAATATCGAAAGCATACAGGACGATTTTGAAACCGCCGCCCGCAGTAATGAAGGCGGAGATCTTTCTACAGAGCTTCTGAAAAAAATTGCAAACGAGCTTTCATCTATCAGGGGTGAACTTCACGAACTTAAAAAAGAATTTTCAATTGTACGCGCTTCCGGTGCCGAAGGCGATAAAAGCGGCTTCTTCACCGAAGAGGACGATGAAAAAATTGCCCTTACAGGCGATGAGTTGGACAACATTATCAGCACATCGGATGAGGATTCGCAGGAAGCCGCTGATAAAAACGTTGAAGTCAAGACAATGGCGAATATTCTTGGTGAAGACGAAGATGAGACAATAGCCCTTACCGGCGACGAACTGGACAACATTATGAGCAGCGCGGACTTTACCGAAGAAGCGGGCGCCAATGAGACAACCGATGATGTGTTAGGTGAAGATGAGGAAGAAGACGAAGCGATAGCCCTTACCGGCGATGAACTGGACAATATTCTGAGCAGCGCAGACTTTACCGAAGAAGCGGGGACAGAGGAATCAACAGATAACGATCTTTCCGCGGATTTGAACGACATCAGTCTTGATATGTCAGATGAAACAAGCGAAGATACAGCGCAGACCGACTCTTCCCTGTCCGGCCTTGATTTTGACGACTTTTCGGAGAGCGCCGCTTCTGAAGAAGCAGCTTCCGAAGAAGATAATATTCCCATGGACGATCTTGATATATCCGCTCTTGGCGACGATGTTTCCGAAGGAAGCGGCGTTTCCGAAGGAAGCGACATTGCCGAAAGCGATCTTGCCATGGACGATTTCGACATGTCCGCTCTTGATGATGACGCTTTAACAGAAAGCGATGCCGTTGAAGAAGCAGTTGCCGATGAAAGTGACGCCGCAATTAGCGATGATATTTCTTTCGCTGATGACGATGATTTTGGAAGCGAGCTTGCCCTGGACGATTTTGATATGTCCGATCTTGGCGACGATACTTCTGCAGAAAGTGACGTTTCCGAAGGAAGCGCCGTTTCCGAAGGAAGCGCCGTTTCCGAAGAAGCCGAAGCTTCCGATGAAAGTGACGCCGCGATTAATGACGATATTCCTTCCGAAGAAAGCGGCGCTGTCGCCATTGATGATGTTTCTTTCGGTGATGACGATGATTTTGGAAGCGAGCTTGCCCTGGACGATTTTGATATGTCCGATCTTGGCGATGATTCATCTGTAGAAACAGATGCTGCCGCAGAAAGCGACGTTTCCGAAGAAACCGCCGATGATGATGAACCCAAACAAGAGTATATCGATATTGATGTCGCCGATCTTGGCATCAATCTTGATGAAGACACCCTCACGGACGAACAGCCGGCGCAAGACAGCGAAATTACAATTGATGAACCCGTTGAACTTTCCGACGACGCGTTAGAAGAAGACGCCGATGTCGACATAGACTTTGATGTTACAAAGGACTCCGAAGAGCTGGAAGAGTTGCGCGAAAAAGGCGCTACCCCGGTTACCTTCCCTCCCGAAAACAGCTCCTATCTTGAAGAAGAAGATAATACTCAGACGGATGATCACCTATTAGACCTTTCCGAAGCGGTAATTGACGAGCCTGAATTATCAACCGATGGTATTGACGAACCTTTAACAGAACCTTCTTTGGACATGGATTCTTTAGATGATTTCGACATTGCCAATGATGACGAAGCTGCGGACTTATCAGACTTGTCTGATGATGACGTGTCGTCTCTCGACGACGTATCATCTCTCGATGACGTGCCGTCTCTCGACGACTTAGATATCGATATAGATATGCCGCTGGACGAAGTAAAGGAAGATGAGCCGGAAGCGATAGCAGACACCTCAGTGTCAGACACTGAGGTGTCAGAAATCGAAGAAATGCCGATTGAAGAACAGGTCATACCCGAAGGCTTTGAAGCTGAAATCGAAGAAACCCCTGTTCCGTTTGATGATGATTTGGAAGAGGATATTGCCCCCGAATCCATCGATGAAGAACTTGAAGAAATACCTGAAGAACCGGAAGCCATAGAAGAGGCCGCTCCTGCCAAATCAGCGAAACCTGAGAGTACCGATACAATAGACGATATTGGCGATATTGCAGACATTGATGAAAAACCGGTGAAAGCGGCGGTTATTCCTCCTGCCCCATCCGAGCAAAAAGGCGCCGGTCTTGAAATTCCTTCGGAATTAAAAAAAGAGCTCAAGAATATTCTCAGCTACATGGATCAGCTTCTTGAGTCATTGCCCGAACAAAAGATTGAAGAATTCGCAAGGTCGGAATATTTTGATTCCTACAAGAAACTCTTTAAGGAATTGGGGCTGGTATAAACAGTCCCCGGCGCACAAGTGCTTGAAAGTAACCTTCATTCACGTTATAACCCTCGGGGTGAGGCTGTGCGCTATGTCGATTCTCTTAACCTTAACAGCGGTATCGAATGTTTCATTTTAATTGAACCGGGCTTCGGCTATCTTGTAACCGCTCTGCGGGAAAAATTTAAAAACAGCAAAATCATCGTCCTTCATATTGAAAATAGTTTTCCGCCGCTGAATGTCCCCACAATGCACGGCACAGAGCTGTCAGAGGTGCAGGATTTTCTGGAAAGGGAAGTTCCCGAAACAGAGGTGGCAAATATAAAAATAATTGAATGGCGGCCTTCCTTGAATTTCTACAAGCAGGCCTATGTAAGCCTGCTGTCCCTCGTCGTTGAATTTATCAAGCGCATGGACGCCGGAAACAGGACGACCGCCGCTTTTGGAAGAAAATGGGTCGGTAATTTTTTTAGAAATATTGGGAATGTGCGGAAAATTCTTCTTTACAGATCGATGGATATGCCTGTAATAATTACAGGTTCCGGTCCGGGTCTGGAAAAAGCGGTACCTGTCATTCAAAAAATACAGGAAGAATGTTTAGTTATTGCCGCTTCTTCTTCGGTAATGGCACTTTCCCATTATGGCATAACGGCGGATATTGTAATCACTACCGACGGCGGCGGCTGGGCGCTGAGGCACATCTATCCTTTTTTCAGAAAATCAAATTGCGCAGCGAAAAGCGGCGCAGAGTACGGCGCATCTTTTGCCGTAAACCTCTGCGCGGCGCTTCCCTCTCAGTGCCGCAGTATTCCCTTTTTAATAATGAACGACGGAAGTTTTTGGCAGAGTGTTATACTGCATGAACTTTCCATACCGTCCGTTATCATTCAGCAAAAGGGAACTGTTACCGCCTGCGCCGTGGAACTTGCGCTGACCTTAACAAGCGGCAATATTTTTCTTGCAGGCATGGACCTTTCCGTAAAAGACATCAGAACCCACGCAAGGCCTTATGCTTTTGATCACCTGCTGTTTGACAGCGGGGGCCGATTTACGCCTGTTTACTCGCAAAGTTTTACACGCTCAAGACAAATACAGGAAGGCGGAAGCCTTGATATTTACGCGGCATGGTTTAAAAAACAGCTCGTCTCATGGCCAAAACGGATTTTTTCTCTCGGCGGCAGTCACGAAGTATTTGAAAATGCGCTTTGCACGGAAGCGGTAAACAGAAAAAACATCTCCGGATATTTTAACGCTGTCGATGTAAAAAACGACCCCGCAGACTTTCGAAAAAGAGCTGCCTGTGCCTTGATTGCCGCTTTGAAGAACAGCGATTATGCGATCAATCTTAAAACGGAACTTGCGCTCCTGCTTTTTGCAGGTGAAAAGAATGTAACAGATCGGCAAATTGAAACGGCGATTAATGAGGCGGCTTATGGGTAACCGTTATACCTTTTCCAAAGCCAAAACAGGCGAAATTGTTCCCTCTATTATCGTTGCTCCGGGAAATATCCGGCCCCTTCATTCCTTAATCGATCCAAAACACGAAGCACAGCGCCTTGTATCAACTATACCACCGGATACGGGATTTGTGATTTTTCTGGGTCTTGGAGGCGGCTTTGCCCCACAGGCCGCGCTCGCTGCCACCGCCGCACAAATTGTTGTCATAGATTTTGACAAAGACGGCATAACAGAACTGTTATCCGCAAAGGATTACACGCAGCTGTTAAATAACGAACGTTTCAGTCTTTTGACAGACTATACGTTTGACGAAATAAAAAAATATATCCTTGAACATTACAACCCCGCCCTGTGCGGCGGCATTAAAGTTATCCCCCTGCGGACAAGAACCGAACATGATTCAGAAAGGTTTTACAAAGCCGCTTGTGTTATTCAACAGGCAATAGACAGCGCTGCCGCAGATTTCAGCGTGCAGGCGCACTTTGGGCTTCGCTGGTTTTCCAACATTATACGCAATATAAAAACTGCAGAGAGTGCAAACCAAAACTTTAGCGCAAAAAAAATAAGCGAAGCGGCAATTGTGGCGGCAGGTCCTTCGCTGGACAGACAAATAAACGCTCTTGCGGAATATAAATCGCGCCATGTTTTTATTATCTGTTCTGATACTGCCCTGCCCGTCCTTTTGCGGGGCGGCATTGAACCGGACGCGGTAGTTTCAATCGACTGCCAGCATATCAGCCACTATCATTTTTTGGGCTGCAATATACGCGGCATTCCGCTGGTTTTGGACATTGCAAGCCCTCCCCTGCTCTCCCGTTTTTCAAATTTGCCTGTCTTCTTTTCCGGCGGCCATCCTCTTGCGTTGTATGCTTCCCGTTACTGGCGGCCTTTGCCTTTGCTTGATACATCAGGCGGCAATGTAACTTACGCATGCCTGTCCCTTGCGGAAAACCTTGGCGCACGGCAAATAACGTTCTTTGGAGCGGATTTTTCTTATGTTCGCTCACAAACTTATGCAAGGGGCACTTATATCTATCCCTATCTTGAAAAAAAACAAAACCGTTTTTGTACATTGGAAGAGTTGTTTTCCGCTTTTCTGTACCGCAGCCCCTTTTTGCCGCCCGAAAATGAAAATCAAATTTACCGTGAAACATCCTCGCTTCGTTTCTACCGGGAAAAACTGGAAGAAAAAGCGGCGGCAATGAACGCGCAAATCAGCGTTTTTGCAGGCCTTGGCGCTCCGGTTAATTTGTTAAACAAAACAGCGCCTAATGCAAACGCAAAAAGTTTCGTTCTTGCCGCGGCGGAAAATCAAAACATAAGCGGGATAGACTTCCTTGAACAGTACCGTAACGACATATCCGCCCTTCCCACAGGCAGATTAAGCGCCAAAGAAAGACAGGTTTTTATAACTTTGCTTCCTGCCGCCGCCGCTCTTAAACACCGCAATACGGCTTGTCAGGAATTAATCGAAGAAACAAAACGTTATTGTATCAGGCAAATTGACAAGATACTTGGAACGTCAAAAAACTGTTAGACAAAATAAACATCGGCTTACGACGGGAATAACTCCCACCGTAAACCATATTTTGAGTCAATCCACTACATCGTAACCTAATTCTTCAATTGCATTCTTGACACTATCTGCCGTTACGTTTTCGTTATGGACAACTGTAACAGTTTTCATTGCCAGGTCAACCGCAACATTGGTAACTCCGTTGATTGCTGAAACAGCATTTTTCACTGCGTTTTCGCAGTGAGCGCAGCTCATACCATCGACGTTCAATTTGGTCTGCATGAAATTATCCTCCTTCTGTTAATTATTTATAAACCTTAAAACTTTTCAACCGCAATGCGTTTGTAAGTACCGATATGCTTGAAAAACTCATAGCCGCCGCCGCGATAACCGGCGATAACAAAATACCTCCGAAAATATACAAAACCCCCGCTGCAATGGGAATACCTGCCACATTATAGCCAAAAGCCCAAAACATATTTTGCTTGATGTTACGAATCGTCGCTTTTGACAGATTGATAGCGGCGGGAACATCCATTAAGTTACTGTGTATAAGCACAACTCCTGCGCTTTCTATTGCTACGTCTGTTCCGTTTCCGATTGCTATTCCAACATCAGCCTGCGCCAGCGCGGGAGCGTCGTTTATTCCGTCGCCCACCATTGCTACAAAATGCCGTTGGCGTTTTGTAGCTTG
>JAIRUC010000028.1 GCA_031254615.1 Treponema sp.
AAGTCGTACATTCTGTACCGCGCCAACCGTTCCAGATTAAGGGACGCGCGAAGCGAGCTGATGAATACCGTTTCCGAAATTTTACAGGAAACAAACCGGGACAATGCCAATGTCGGCAATTCGCCTTCGGCAAAGGTTCTGCGAATTTCGGAAGCTGTCTCCAAAGATTATTATTTAAAACGTGTCATTCCGGAAAAAGAAGCCAAGGCGCACAGGGAAGGCGATATTTATATTCACGATTTATCATGGTACGGAAAAACAATGACCTGCCTGCAAATTCCTCTCGACCGCCTGTTAGGTGAAGGATTCAACAACGGTCACGGTTACATACGCTCCCCAAAAGGAATAAAAACCGCCGCCTCGCTTGCGGCAATTATCCTGCAAAGCAATCAAAATGACATGCACGGCGGACAATCCTTTGCCTATTTCGACAGGGACCTGGCGGTTTATGTCGAGCTTGAGAAAAAAAGACAGGAAAAAATAATACGCCGCAACCTGGAGGGACTGGGATTTTCCGCCGATGAAGAAAAAATTAAAGAGCTGGCGTACGAACTTACCAAAGAAGAGACCTTTCAGGCAATGGAAGGATTTATTTACAATCTGAACACCATGCACTCGCGGGCGGGGGCGCAGGTTCCTTTTTCCAGCGTCAATCTTGGCACCGATACAACCGACTCCGGCAGAATGCTTACGGAGTGTTTTTTGCTTGCCTACGAAAAAGGTTTGGGCAAGGGTGAATCGCCGCTGTTTCCCAATGTGTGTTTTAAACTCAAGGAAGATGTCAATTTTGAAGAAGGCGATCCAAATTACGATCTTTTTCAATTAAGTATGCGTGTTGCCTGCAAGCGGCTTTTTCCAACTTTTTCATTTCAGGATTCAAGTTTTAATAAGCCGTTCCGTGATGAAGAAGTTGCCTACATGGGCTGCCGGACGCGCGTTATGTCAAACTGCAACGGAGAGGAAAAAACAAATTGCAGGGGAAATCTTTCTTTTACAACCGTTAATCTTCCGCGCCTTGGCATACGCGCCGGCAAGGATTTATCACAGTTTTGGAAATTACTTGACGAGGTTATCGATCTTACCATTGAACAGTTATTGACAAGGTATAACATACAGAAAAAATTAAGAGTAAAAGATTTTCCGTTCTTAATGGGACAAAAACTTTATCTTGACAGCGAGGAGTTGCTTCCCAATGACACGATTGAAAAAGCAATCCGTCACGGAACGCTCAGTATCGGATTTATCGGACTGGCGGAATGTCTTACCGCGCTGACAGGCAAGCATCATGGCGAAAGTACTGATGCTCAGAATCTCGGCTTGACCATTGTCAGCCACATGAGGCGCAGGTGTGATGAAGCGACAAAAAAACACAAACTGAATTTTTCACTGCTTGCCACTCCGGCAGAACAGTTAAGCGGCAAATTTACCAAAATTGACGTTGAAATTTACGGCGTAATTCCGGGAGTAACAGACAAGGAATGGTATACAAATTCATTTCATGTCCCGGTTGAGTATCAAATCGGCGCGTTAGACAAAATAAAAATTGAAGGGGCGTATCACAAGTACTGCAATGCCGGACATATTTCCTATGTTGAATTGGAAGCCGCGCCGGAAGATAACATCGAAGCGTATGAAGCATTGGTGCGGGCGATGGCGGAAGCGGACATGGGGTATGCCGCGGTTAATTTCCCGATTGACATCTGCCACAACTGCGGATTTAACGGCATTATTCCCGAAGAAAATTGTCACAAGTGCGGCAGTGAAGATATAACCCGCGTACGCAGAATAACCGGATATTTATCAACGATTGACCGTTTTAATACCAGTAAACTGGCGGAAGTTAAAAACCGCAAGATTCACATGAAGCTTAAACATTAGAGCGATGTTATGCGCATAGCGGACTTTGAAGAAGAAAGTATTGCCGACGGACCCGGACTGCGGTATGTTATCTTTGCTCAGGGGTGTATTCACCAATGCCCTAATTGTCATAACCCTACTACATGGGATATCAACGGCGGCAAAGAATATTCCGTTAAAGAATTAATCCGAAAATTAAATAAATTAAAAAAAGAAATGAAGGCAATCAGGGGCGTAACTTTTTCCGGCGGCGATCCGTTTTTGCAGGCGGCTGATTTTGCCGAAGTTGCGATGGCAGTTAAAAAAATAGGCTGGGACGTGGTAACATATACGGGTTATACATACGAAGAATTGATAAACACAGACAGCTTCGGCGTACAGGCCTTGTTATCTGCAACAGACATACTGGTAGACGGAAGATTTGTTCAGGCGCTTTATTCCGGCAATTTGCGTTTTCGCGGCTCATCAAACCAGCGGGTTATTGACGCGGCGAAAACGCTGGAAAAAGGGCAGATTGTTATATGGAAAGACAGAAAAAATAAAACAGGGAGATATGTATAACTTTATTACCAGCCAAATAATGTAAAACTATTATCTTCCAGAAAATTTTTAATTGAAAATTTTATATATTCTATTGTATTCTCCGGAAGATTTTTAATCGGATACCATTTTAATTCAGAACATTTTTCCGGTTCCGCGTTTTTAACTTCATTACTCCATTTGTTACAACAAAAAAAATAATCGATCCTTTCTTCATTTGGTTTTTTTCTGTGCATTACCTGTACAATTTTTATGTCTTTTAATTCAATGTCTATTCCAGCCTCTTCTTTTGCCTCGCGAATCATTGCATTATAAACATCTTCATTACCGTCTAAATGCCCGGCAATAACACTGTAATTTCCGTCTTCATAACCGGTATTATATCTTTTCAACAAGAGTATATTTTCTCCGTCTAATAAAAACAAATGAACAGCAACCGGAAAATGCTTTCTTTCCATAATTTATCCTCCAATTTATTTGCCTAATAATGTTTCATACGATTGATCGATTAAATTTTTAATTTCTTTTCCTATTATTTTGTTATCCAATTTGATTGTGTTTTTATATTTTCTCTGTTTTAACGGAGCATGATAACCGGGAATTATTATATCAGGATATTTTTCCCTGTACATTTTCCCGATTTCTGGTTCACATCTTAACGTTATTTTGTAGTCATCACTATTCGGATAAATTTCCGCAAAAATATGTTTGTTATATTTTACACATATTGGAATATCCCCAAACGGAAAATCTATATATGCGCCTTCCTTTGATAAACAGTAATCGACAATTTTGTTTAATTTTAGCATTTTTAATTATTTTGATTATTTTATATTATTTTGTCAAGTATTATTGAATAATTTGGATGATATTTCGCATAACGAATTTGATAGATGGTATTTGGGGCAGGTAATAGGATATTTCAAAGTAACGACACCTGCCCCAAATATGGCGACAAAACAATTCCAGTTTTGTTATGCAAATTTACGCTATCATAAAAAATAATATCTGTCTTCCAATACCATCAACCGATCAAGGAAAATAGTCTAGTGCATTACCAGTTTCCATCGGAAAACGTCATTACCACAATAGGAGCAGAGACGTTAACCATAATTTTAGATCCCTTTGTAGCAGATTGCCAACCAAAATAAGTGCCTCCAGTGCTAAAAGTAACCTTTACCCCGAAAATGTTGTAGTCATCTTTTGCCTTCTCGCTAAAGCCTGACACCTTGTATACCTTGGACATTTCACCTTTGCTGAGGTTAACTGTTTCTGTTGCCAGCACCGATGCATCTTTATTAGAGCCATTAATAAACTCAATCTTTGTGATAGCCCCCCCTCCAGTAGAATATTTCACCCTGAACTCAAAGGTGTAGCCGCCTGAATTCCCATACTCATCTTCTTGGATTTCACACCCGGTAAACATCATTCCGAATACCAGCGCTATTACCAGCATTCCCAACTGAAACAATCTGTTTTTCATTCTGAAACTCCTCAATTCAAAAGATTTATACAGCATTTAACTTGCTGTAAGCTAATTATATACATAATAACTTGCTTATTGCAAGTTATCAATATGAATTATTACCCATTAGCATATAAATTGAGTAAAAATAGCAGCAGGAAAGAAGGTTAAATAATGACTTTTCAGGAACTTTTTATAACAAATTTAAAAGATTTTAGAAAAGCGCGTAAGATTTCGCAGGAAAAACTTGCGGAAATTTGTGATTCTTCTCAAGCCTATATTGCGGAAATTGAAGTGGGGAAAAAGTTTCCGTCTCCCGACATGATTGAAAAAATAGCTTCTGCGCTGGAAGTTGAGTCATATTGTTTATTCCAAAACACAAAAAAAAAAAAAACCAGGATTTTAACGCCTTTACAAAGACAAGAAATTATCAGCAATATACACGAGGCTGCTTCCAAAATTATCAATCATTATTGAATGGATATTTGACAAATACGAAACTATATCGTATAGTACATCGTATGAAAGTAACCGCAATAATTGCTGATGACTTGGTTAATAATGTGAAAGCATATACTCGAAGTTCAACTGTTACTGAAGCAATAACTATCGCTTTAAAAGATTGGGTGGATACTTATAATATAAAAGAACTTAACAAAAAAATTTCACAAAATCCAATATGTATAGATAACGGACAGCAGATTCGGGAAATGAACCGCTCGATATAATAACCTCTATTTTACACCGCTGTATAGCAGTGCTATAAATCGAATAGGAAACAAAATTTTATGATAACCTTAATTTTGTGCGGCTGTATAGCCGCGCTGTATAATCGAACAGGAAACAAAGTTTCATGATAATACTTGATACTTCTATTTGGATAGAACATTTGAAAAACAACCGGCTTTATTTTCCGACAATTAGAAAATTAATGGAAAACAGAGAAATTTTGGCGGTTGAATGTGTTTTTGGTGAATTATTGCAAGGGGTTAAGAATAAATCAGAAAAAGAGATAATTTTAAATTTTTGGACATATTTACCAAAAGAAAGTTATGAAAATATAATAATACAGGCGGGAGAATATTCCGCTAAAAATAAGTTATTGGATCATGGTGTTGGTTTAATAGACGCAATTATTTTAATGCATAGCATAAAAAGCTATTCAAAAATATGGACTTTGGATACAAAGTTTTTAAGAGTAATCCCGGAAGAATTAAAATATATAAATAGCTGAAATATCTAAATCTCCACCACGCCGTCAAAAACTTTTACGCAGTCACCTGTCATGTAGACCGCTTCGTCGGTGTAATTGATGATGAGGTTGCCGCCGGGGAGTTGGACTTTTATGTCCATGCCTTTGTCGCTGCAGCCGTTCAGGACGGCGGCGACGGCGGCGGCGCAGGCTCCGGTTCCGCAGGCTTGGGTTTCGCCGCTGCCTCGTTCCCATACACGGATTTTAAGATGGTTTCTGTCCATGATTTCGACAAACTCTGTGTTTACCCTGTCGGGGAAAAGCGGGTCGTTTTCGAATAACGGACCTGTTATGTGAAGATCGATTTCTTCGATTCTTTCGCAGAAGACCACAGCATGAGGGTTGCCCATTGAGACGCAGGTGATTTTGTATTCTGTGCCGCCGATTTTTACCTGCTTTGCGATCACGTTTTCGCCGGAAAGTTTGACCGGGATTTTCTGCGGGCGCAGTTCTGCGCGTCCCATGTCAACTTTGACGGACGAGACCGTTCCGTTTCTGGTGGAAAGGAAAAGTTCCCTGATGCCGCTGAGGGTTTCGATGCGCATGTCCTGTTTTTTTACAATGTTGTTATCATAAAGATATTTCGCGACACA
>JAIRUC010000032.1 GCA_031254615.1 Treponema sp.
TAAATAACAATATAGTCAAAAGATATGCCAATGTTGGAGCAAATTGAGGCAGAGTAATTTTATCAAAACCAATATTTGCAGTCATCTGAACAATTGCCAGAATTGTTATGAAAACAAAACCACAAAGAGAACTAATTTCCGATTCATTTTTCCATCCCTAATATTTATAATACTAATAAGCCCTCCTTAATGTCCATGAAGAATATAAAGCAGAAAATCAAAAACCCGATCACCCATTTGAGGTGATTTAGGGGTGAATCATAGGTGATTTTTGGAAAAATCGCCAAAAAGCAATGAAAATTCGTCAAAAATGGTAAATTCTTTTAAAACATTCAATTTTAGGCAGATTCCTTAAAATACGCCCATTGACACTTTCCCTCAATTTTGCTAATCTCAACATAAGGTTTATCTCTATAAACCCAAACCTCTTTTCCGGCGTAAAAAACGCCGGACATAATGGCCATAAGGAGGAACTATGCGCCGATATGAATTAACGGTTATCTTCCCCATGGAAGAAGACCAGCACAAGACAGGACGGGAGCAGTTGCTTGCCGATCTTGCCTCAAACGGAGCCGAGATTGAAAAAACCGATGAAATCGGTGATCGCGATCTCGCCTATGAAATCAAAAAAAGAACACGTGGAAAGTACGTCCTTTTAACAATCAAGGCCGACCCCGCAAAAATCACAGTTCTTGACCGTATTTTTAAGCTGAATGCCAATCTGCTTAAATACCTCTTCGTACGAATCGATGAGTAGGGGAGGGTTATGGTAGATTTAAATCATGTAGTTTTAATCGGACGGCTCACCAGAGACGCGGAGTTAAAATACACCGCGGGCGGGCAGGCTGTCTGCAAGTTTTCCGTTGCCGTAAACCGCCGGAAAAAGAACGGCGATCAATGGGAAGACGAGGCGAACTTTTTTGATATTGTGTTATGGGGGAAGCAGGGCGAAACCCTTAATCAATATTTATTAAAAGGTAAAATGGTTGCCGTAGACGGAGAGCTTCGTCAGGATCGCTGGCAACAGGACGGACAAAACCGCTCAAAGGTGGAAATTGTCGCAAGTTTTATTCAGCTTTTAGGCGGCTCAGGCGGTGGAAGCGGCAGCAGTCAGGGTAATTATCAGGACAGGCAAGTGTCGCAGCAGCCATCTTATGAAAGTTCGCGAGAGAGTCCGCAGAATTCATCAGATTTTGCCGATGATATTCCATTTTAATTTTTAGGAGTTTAACTATGTCAGATGAAAAATATTTTGAGAACGAACACCATTCACGCCACGACAGGGGAATGGATATGGATGACCGCGACGGCGACGATCGCGGACGCGGCGGAAAGGGCGGAAAAGTTTTCTTCAAGAAAAAAGTCTGCAAATTCTGCGCGCAGAAAATGAAGATCGATTATAAAGATTCGGACACTCTGCGCCGGTTTATTACCGAAAGAGGGAAGATTCTTCCGCGCCGCATTACAGGAACTTGCGCCAAACACCAGCGAGCGCTGGCTCTGGCGATTAAACAGGCGAGAAGCATCGCGTTGCTTCCGTATGTAGCGGAATAAAGAAAAGAGCCCCATACTCCGGGGTAAATTAATTTTTTAAGGAGCTTGGTATGAAAGTTATTTTGAACAAAGATTTCGCTACTCTTGGTGAAGAGGGCGATGTAAAAGAAGTGGCAAAGGGTTATGCGCGCAACTTCCTTTTTCCCAGAGGAATTGCGCTTCCTTTTACGCCGGGAATGATAAAAGTAATCGAAGGGCGCAGGGCGGAAATCGACGCTCGCAAGGAACAAAAACGCAAGGACGCGATGGGTCTTAAAGAAAGACTCGAGAACCTCGAGTTGAGCATAACAATGCCCGCAGGCAGCAACGGCAAACTTTACGGCGCGGTTACAAATCAAACTATCGCGGATGAGCTTGCGAAAAACGGATTCCAGATTGAACGCAAGCGTATTGAACTTGCGGGAAGCGGTTTCAAAAATGTCGGCAAGTACAAAGCGGCTATTAAACTCTACGAAAATCAGTCTTCGGAAATTTCGATTATAATTATCGGGCAGGAAATAAAGGCCGAAACCCATGAGGCAAAACCGTCCCCCTCACGCAGAAGAAGGGAAGAGAAGAAAGAAGAAGCTTCTCATGAAGCAGTTTCGCAGGAAGCAGTGCCGCAGGAAACAGCGGAAGTTCCCGTTCAGGAAATTTCTCCGGCTGAGAGTACACCGGAAGCCTCTGCCGAACAGCCGTCGTAAGTCATAACTTTTAAAAGTATGGCCGGCAGAATTCGGGATAAAACGCCCCCTCATGATGACGAGCTTGAAAGAGCCACCCTCGGCAGTCTTTTGGAAGATGCTGAGGCTGTCTCGGTGGCTATTCAACAGCACATACATCCCGAAGATTTTTACTCACGCGCGAATCAGCGGATATATGAAGCGGTATTAAGCCTTGACGGCAAAGGTCTGCGTCCCGACATTCAAACAGTAGTTCAGGAATTAAAACATCTTGGAAAACTTGATGAAGCCGGAGGCGCTTCCTATGTGTCGGGGCTTACGACCGTAATCCCTTCCAGCGCAAATATCGACTATTACGCGCAAACGGTAAAAAATTATTCGCTTAAACGCTCGCTTTTAAAAGTGGCGTCTCAAATAGGGGTCAGCGCCTACGATGAATCAAAAGAAGCAAGAGAGACGCTGGAAGAAATACAGCAGTATATTTTTGAACTTAGCGACGACAGGCAGGTTTTTTCGTCCAGAAAAATCGGCGAGGTGTTAAAAGAAACAATTGACATCATCGACCAAGTCAGAGAGTCCAAGAATCCGATAACGGGCATTTCCAGCGGATTGGAAAAACTGGATCAGATGACCGCGGGTTTTCAGAAGGATGAATTTATAATCATTGGTGCGCGCCCGTCTGTAGGAAAAACCGCTCTTGCCCTGAATATGGCAGCCAATATCGCTTTTCATAAAAAAATCCCAACTGCGTTTTTCTCTTTGGAAATGTCAAGCATAGCGCTTGTACAGCGCCTTATAAGCAGTGAGGCTCTGGTACAGGCTCAGAATTTAAGAAGCGGCTTTTTAAGCAGCGGCGATTATAAAAAAATAATTGATGTTATGGGCATTATTTACGAAGCGCCTTTTCACATTGTTGATATGCCTAATATGAAACTTTTGGATCTTCGCTCTCAGGCAAGAAAACTGCGTTCTCAGCAGCAGGTAGAAATAATTTTTATTGACTATCTGGGACTTATCGGCCACGATAACGGTTCACTGCCGCGCTATGAACAGATTTCTGAAATTTCCCGTTCGCTAAAAAGCCTCGCGCGCGAATTGCATATTCCCGTAGTAGTTCTTTGCCAGCTTAACCGTGATGCCCAGTTTGAAGTGCCCACTCTCGCCAACCTGCGCGATTCAGGCTCGATAGAGCAGGATGCGGACTTGGTTTTGTTCCTGAACCGTGAAGTGCCCAAAAAGAAAAAGAACGAAAAAGAAGAAGAAAAACAGGGTCCAATTGATTTAATTCCGACCGATCTTATTATTGCTAAACAGCGCAATGGTCCGACAGGGGTTGTAAAACTGGAATTGGTAACAAAATATGCAAAATTTGCTCCGTTATCGAAAGAGCAGACACAATAAAAGAATGGAATTGCTGGACAATAGCGTGTTTCTTAATAAAATAATAATCTTGATAAAATAAAATTTATATAATATAATACATAACTGGAGGGGATTATGCCTTTTTTAAACGAATATAATTTTGACCTTTTAAAAAACGAAGCGGAAGTTCTTGTTATTCGGGAAATGGAACAACAGTTAAATGGCCGGACTGATATGTGCCTTTGCAACGAATGTATTGTTGATATTGCCGCAATAGCTCTTAATGCCGTAAAACCGCTGTACCGTTTTTCCCTGCTTGGAACCCTTTACGCTTCTCAGGCAATGACAGAGCAGTCTTATGCGGATAGTGTCAAAAACGCGGTAGCCGAGGCAATAAAAAAGGTTAAAAACAACCCGGCTCACGATTAAATTCTAGTTTCTTCACGCAAAAGCGCGAAGGCGCAAAGTCTGTTATTCATAATCGGCTTTGCGAGAAGTCTTTTGAGAATAAATTTACTCTAAAATTCCGTCAAAAATTTTTCCATCAGTTTTCAAAACCCATCTGTCTTTGTAAATTCTGAAAACAGCAAGTAGTTTTCCGCTTGTTTCGTGCCACGAAATATTTCCTTCGCTGTCAAGGGACAGGAAAAAATCTTCACAACCCAATAACTTTACAGGCAGTCCCTGTGTTCTCTCAAAACTTATTGCATTTTGTGCGTATATTTTAGTGCCTTCACTGCCTGCGGCTATCGCGGTTTTTCCGGCAGATTCGGCAATTGATAAATTGACAGCTTCTCCGGGATACTCGAATAAGGTTTCGGTAACAGTTCTGTTTGTGGAAAGCGTAGAAATTACTGTCTTTACGCTGTCTGTGTTTTGGGTAACTGCGGCAGCGTAAGTCTTTCCGGACTTTCCGGTATAAGTGAAAATGCCCGCCTGCGCCGGAAATGAAACGGGTACTGTTTCGCCTGTTTTGTAATTTACAAAAAGAAAGGGGCTGTTACCGCTTATTGCGCTTCGGCAGAGTAAAAAATAATTGTCATTTACAAACTCTGCGTCAATTACTCCGACAGAAGAAAATGTAAAAAACGGCTTTGTAGAAAAATTTTTAAAATTATAAACAAAAAGGCGGCCTGCGGAATCAAGTACAAGTATATTGTCGTCCTTTGATGAAATTGAGCGTAACGGATAACGGTCAATCATAAATTTCAGGCTTAATTCGTCTACCTGCAGATCGGAATATACAATTTCCGGGGGAAAATGCGTATTGGCGCTTTGCCACAGGATATATGTATCCGCTTTATTGATTCCGTCGGAAAGGGGAGCTATTGCCGTTATTCTTGTATAACCGCTTGTTTTTTCTAAAGAAAATCCGCCTTTTATAAGCCGGTAATCCAGAGGAAGGAAACACAGTTCGCTGTTTTCCGTTAAAAAGGCAATGCTTGTATTATTTGCGGCAATTTCAGTTATGCGCGTCTGAAAGTTATGCGCCATTTGAAAAAGTCTGCTCTGTTGGCCGCTGGTAAGGCCTGCCATAAAGAGATTGCCGTTTTCACCTGTAAATACCGCTGTTCCGTTAACTGCAAATACGCTGATAGTTTCTTCTTCATCAAATAAAATAGAGAGTTTCTGGCGTGTAACAATTGTCCCACGACGGTCAACTGTAAATCCGTATAAAATATTATTTTTCCGGCTTAAACAGAAAAATCCGTCATTTACAGGGTATATAAGGGCGCTTCTTTCCATATCGGGAATACTGTCAAGTACCAAGCCTGTTGCCGCGTCTACAACCAATAAACCGTCTGAATTAATCCCGGCAAGGAAACGGTTATTGCCGAAAACAACCATGTTTGAAAGATTGGCAGGCGCACGAAAACGTCCGGTAATTGAAAGGGACTTTAAGTCCATGTATAGTATTTGCCCTTCAAAGTCTTCATTTTCCCCCTGATACAAAAGGATATTTTGTTCGGCCCTTCCCGTAATGCCAAAGGAAACGCTGCCGGCCGGAATATCAACAAACGAAAAAATGCTTCCGCGAGAAGAATCCAACAACGTAAAATGCGGGCCGTCAAAACCGGCTGTTATAATATAATTACCGTTTGCCGAATAATTAATAAAGCTTGCAGGTTCGCTGCCATGTACGGAAAAAAGTTTTTCTTTTGCTTTATAATCCCATGCCGATATACTGTTATTGCCCATATCATCCGATTCAATAATGCATATCTCGTCTTTTGACGGATGTTTTACCATGGATCTTATACTATTCGTTGTTAGTTGAAATCGCTCCATTGCAGCCCGTTGGCTTGTACTCCAAATTACAATAAAGCCGTCTTCACCTGCGCTGATAACATTATCCCCGTTGTGAATCAGAGCCGTAATATTTCCTCTGTGGCCGCCTGCGATATCAAAACTAAATAAAGGTAATGAAATAAAAAACAAAAAAAGCAGTAATATTTTCTTCATTTTAAAGCATCGGGTCTGTACAAGTTTTGGACAGAAAGATAAGTGCGGCAGCGCAGAGATGTAAAAGTTTCGTTTTTGGGGCGCTTTTTAAAATCCGCAAGGGTATTTTCATAAACTTCGCCGGGTATGACCATTACCGCGACTTCATCCTGTTTTATGCCGTCAAGATGAAATTCAATACCATTAGGTGTTTTTCCGATGTACCATGCGTTTATATCCTTGTCAGGATAATTTTCTTCGGCCTTTGCCAGCATATAAGATTTTAATGTTTCAATTACAACCGGCTCTAAGTCATCTTTGATAACCGCTATACGATCCGCCATTTCGGGATAACCGATAATTGTTTCAACGGAGGATTTATCTTTCTTTCTCCGATAAAATTCTCCGCGTTCAAGTTCCGGTAATACTTCCAAATTTAATTTTTTTGATTTCCATTCAAGCATGATGCTGTATTCGGGTTTATGTCTTTTATCGCAATCCGGGCAGTTAAAGCTCATAAATGATCCGTCGCATATTTTTTCAAGCTGATCCGGGCTTTCATCCAAATTTATTTTTTCTTCTATATCTACAGTAAAACTCCTGCCGCAAAAACATTTAAAGTTGTGTTTCATAAAGTTACCCCCTTACAAAAAACATTATATCACCAAACAAAGCAAAGAACATTAAGCAAAAAATAATTGCCATACCGCAGGTTTGAAAAATTGAAATCGCTTTAGGATGCGCCGGTTTTCTGCGTATTAATTCTACAAGGAAAAGGAGAATCATGCCTCCGTCGATAATGGGCAGGGGAAGAAGGTTCATCATACATAAGGCGATGGAGATAAGCGCGATAAATTCGACAAATGAGCGCAAGCCGCCCTTTGCCGCCATATCACCCATCATGTACGTTATGCGAATAGGCCCTGAAACCGCCTGCGTAAGATCGATTCCCATAAAAAGAAGTTTAAGGCTTTTTATTGAGAGGGCAAGAGTTTTAAAACTTTCTTTTGTCCCTTTTGCAAGAGCTGCTGGAAAAGACAGATGCGGAGTCTGGTAATTAATTAAAGCCCACGAAAACCCGATTTCTTCTTCATAATCTTTGGCGTTAATTTGGGCTTGTCCTTGTATTCCGTTACGCTCATATTCAAGAACAAGAATATCCGGCTTTTGATCAAGCGCTTTTCTAAGGTCAAAACTGTTATGAAGCGGCTGCCCGTTAGCTGCAATAACAATATCTCCCGGTAAAAGGCCGGCAATGGCGGCAGGACTTTCGTCTTTTATGCTTTCAATTACAGGGTCCGCCCAGAAAGAAACCCCGATTCTTCCGGCGCCGCTTGATTTTTCAAGAGCAGGAGTAACTTCAAGCTGAATAATTTTTCCGTCTCTTTCAACTGTTACGGGAAGATTCTTGTTCGGATTTACCGCTATGTTTTCCTGTATTTCATGGTAGTAAGAAATTTTTTGTCCTGCGATTTCAATAATTCTGTCGCCTGTTTTAAAACCGGCAGCATCGGCAGGGTAAACCTCACCCGGCGTTATCTCCGAAGCGAGAATAATTTTATTTCCCAGAGTCTTTATTTCAAACCCGAAGCCCCAAAGAAAAGAAAGTAAAAGAACCGCGAATATTAAATTAAAAAACGGTCCCGCAAAGCAAACGAGGATTCTAGCCGCAGGGTTGGACGCAAGATATGAACCCTTTTCCGGCATAATGCCCTTATTTCTTTCTTCCCATGCTTTATTATAATCGGTCTCTCCCCTCATCTTGCAGTAGCCGCCGACAGGGAACATTCCAAGTCTGTATTCTACCGTTCCGATTTTCTTTTTCAAAACCGGCTTTCCCCATCCGATAGAAAAAGCTTCAACATCAATTTTAACCAAACGCGCCGCCAAAAAATGCCCAAGCTCGTGGATAAAAACCACGATCCCAAGTCCTGCAAGTCCAAGTAAAATCTTTATTAATAGCATAATTTTTCCTTAACTTATTATATATTTTTATTTATATAGAAAATAGCCTTCTTGCGCGCCAATTCGTCCGCGTTAAGGACGGCTTCTTTTTCGCCGCATTTGCCGTCCCAGTTTTCGTCTAAAACATTCTTTGTTATGCCGGATATTTCAAGAAAACCGATTTTATTCTCCAAAAAAGCGGTAACCGCCTCCTCATTTGCCGCGTTATAGACGCAAGGGTAAAGGCCGCCGAGACTGGCGCTTTCGCGCGCAAGTTTTAGCATGGGGAATTTCTCCGTGTCCGGTTTTTCAAATTCAAGGGTAAGGGAATCGAAATTGATGGTGTCAAAATTTGCGCTCACCGTCTTTGGCCAAAAAAGAGCGTCATGAATTGGGTTGCGCATATCAGGTTTGGAAAGCTGCGCGTAAACCGCTCCGTTACGGAGTTTCACCATAGAATGAACTATGCTTTGAGGATGAATAACAACATTGATTTTTTCCTGAGGCATATCAAAAAGTGCGCACGCCTCAATAATTTCAAGCCCCTTGTTTGCCATTGAAGCGGAATCAATCGTTATTTTTGGTCCCATTTTCCAAGTGGGGTGGGCGAGGGCGTCCTTCGCCGTTACTTTTTTTAAATCCGCAAGATTCATTTTTCTGAAAGGGCCGCCGGATGCGGTCAGAATAATTTCGCTTAACACATCTTTTTCGCCGCCTGCATGCGCCTGTATCAGGTGAAAAATTGCCGAATGTTCGGAATCGACCGGAATTATTTTTATGTTTTTTTCTTTTGCAATGCGGAAAACGAGAGGGGCTGCCATGACGACCGTTTCCTTGTTTGCCAGCGCAAGGTCAGAGCCTGCTTCTATCGCCGCCAGAGACGGTTCAAGGCCGGCAGCTCCCGATATGCCGTTTATTGTTATATCCGCGTTTACACTGCCGATTGCGGCAAAAAGTTTCTCCTTACCGCCTTCTTCTCCGGTTAGTACGCAAACGGCGCCGGGCCAAAGATTTTTTAGTTTTTCCATCTCCTGGCGGCTGGAGCGGGCAGCAAGAAGAACTACGTCAAATTCATCTCTGTTACGCGAAATGACATCAAGAGAGCTTTTTCCGATAGAACCTGTCGCTCCAAGGATAGAGATACGTTTTTTCATCAGGAATTAATAAAAAACACGTTGAAAAGCATAAAGTATACAGGAGCAGCGGCGGCAAGAGAATCAATTGAATCTAAAATTCCACCGCGCCCGAGCATCAGATTGCCGGAATCTTTAACATCGCCGCTTCTTTTTATGGCGGACTCCGCAAGGTCTCCAAGGTTTCCGAAAACAGCGGTAAAGATGCCGAGAATAATTATTTTGACATAGCTTATGCTGCCCAAAAATACAGATGGAGCCAAAAGGGCTGCCGATACGGAAATTATTACAGCTCCGGCTAATCCGCCGATATAACCGGCTATGCTTTTATTCGGGCTTGCCGCAAATATTCCTTTGTTATTTGCGCCTAACAGCGAGCCTGTAAGCCATGCCGCGGAATCATTGGCAAAAATAATTAACAGGAAAAGAAGTATAGCGCCGGGGATTTCCCATGTACTAATTTTTATAATCCATGACATGAACAGGCCAGGGTAGATTATTACCGAAAAACATCCTGCAAGACGGCCTATCACATTATCCATTTTTACAGAGCTTGTAAATGCTAAAGACAGTATTACCCAGCTTGCCCCTGCCATCATAAATAGGGGAATTATCCATTGTTTCCATTCGGGAAGATCTAAACATACAGTTAATGTTACAGCCAAAGGTGCAAAAGCGCCAAAAATAGCAGCTTCGATTTTTGAAACGCGCATTTGCTTTTTTTCGAGTATTGCGGAAAATTCAATAGCGCCCATGACGGAGAAGATTATTACGACAATGTTGAACGGAAGGTTTTTAAAATAAGGAAGAAGAAGAATAAGAAAAACAACTGCCGGAACTCCTATAAAAAATACCAACAACCGTTTTATTATTTTTTCCATAAAGTTACTCCTGATTGGCGACGCTGCCAAAACGCCGGTCCCGCGTCATAAAATCTTCTACAGCGGCTTCTAAATCTTCTTTGTCCCAGTCGGGCCAAAATTTCTTTGAAATATAAAATTCGGAATAAGCTCCTTCCCAAAGTAAAAAGTTGCTTGTGCGGTATTCGCCCGCGCTGCGAATAATTAAATCGGGATCGGGAATGTCGGGATTATCCAGATATGCGCAAATATCCTTTTCGCTTATTTTTTCCATATCTCCGTTAGCTGCCGCAAATTTTCTGACTGCCCTGATAATTTCGTCCCTGCCCCCGTAATTAATGGCAAGGACTACCTGCAGTCCTTCAAAATCCGCAGTATCTTTTATTGTATCTATAATCTCTTTCTGAATATCTTTTGGCAGCGCTGTTATATCTCCGGCATGGCGCACGCGGATTTTATTTTTTTTGCTGAAATCAAATTCCGCGCGAAGATACTGTTTTATAAGGCCCATAATAAATCCTACCTCTTCGGCAGTACGCTTCCAGTTTTCGGTTGAAAATACGTAAAGCGTTAAATATTTTATGCCTATGTCGCTGGCCGCCTTTACAATTCGTTTGGCGGCCGCTAATCCTTCAAGGTGCCCCTGAGTACGGACAAGACCGCGCTGTTTTGCCCAGCGGCCGTTCCCGTCCATAATAATACCGACATGAACCGGTTTTTGCATCACACTTCCATTATTTCTTTTTCTTTCTCTTCCAAAACCTGATTTACCTGAGCGATGTAAGCGTCGGTCAGCTTTTGAAGTTCCGCCGCTCCTTTGGTTTCGTCGTCTTCGGTAATGGAAGTAGATTTTAATTTTTTCAGCTCATCGTTGCCGTCCCTGCGTATGTTGCGTATCGAAACTCTTGATTGCTCCGCCTGACTCTTTGCAACTTTTACAAGTTCTTTGCGGCGCTCTTCGGTAAGAGGAGGGACAGAGATGCGGATAACTTTGCCGTCATTTGACGGATTCAGAGAAAGCTCCGAGGAACGAATCGCCTTTTCAATTTCTCCTATAAGGTTTTTGTCCCATGGCTGAATGACAATAAGGCGCGCTTCAGGTACGGAAATATTCGCCACCTGATTCAAAGGAGATTTTTCGCCGTAGCAGTCCACCCGCAGTCTGTCGAAAAGAGCCGCGGATGCGCGTCCGGTTCTTAAAGAGGCAAACCCCTCTTTAAGGCTTGCCACTGTTTTTTTCATCCGCTCTTCGTTAGAGGAAATGACGTTTTGCATATCAGGTTACCTCATTTGCGCTATTCCGTGCCGACTTTGTAATAAACATAATTGTTTATCGCAAGTTTTGCGCCGTTTTTCTTTGCACATTCTTCAATTGCCTTGGCAACGGTAAGTTTTTCGTCTTTCACATAACCCTGCTCAAGAAGGCAGATTTCCGAAAGGTATTTGTTTACCTTGCCCTGCAGAATGCCGTTTAATACATTTTCCGGCTTGCCCTTAAGTTTTTCGTCCTGTTCCATCTGCTTGCGGAAAATCTCTTCCTGCTCTTTAAGCCAGTTTTGATCAACTTTGCTTCTGTCAAGGAAAAGCGGGTTAAAGGCCGCTATGTGCAAAGCAAGCGAGAAAACAAAGGATTTAACTTCTTCGGTTTTGAAGATTTCCGGCTTGTCGGATTCGCATTTTACGACAATACCGATATTGCCGTCCCCGTGAATATACTGGGCAAGGTACTCATTGGAAGAAGCTTTGATAAGGCAAAGCCGCTTTAGTCCCATGTTTTCCCGGATTTTGGTCGCAAGGTCAGTTACCATTCCACTCAGCTCATCATTGATCCCGCTTATGCCTTTTTCAAGCGCCTTGCCGGTAATATCGTCACCTAACTTTATAAAGTCCGGGTTTCTCGCGACAAAGTCCGTTTCCGAAGAAAGTTCCACCATGATGGCGGCTGTTCCGTCGTCTTTTATTTTTATGAAAATTTTGCCCTCGTTGGTCGCCCGTCCCGCGCGTTTTTCAAGAGCGGCAAGACCCTTTTCTTTGAGTGATTTTTCCGCTTTGTCAAAATCGCCGTCGCTGGCAACAAGTGCGTTTTTACATTCCATCATTCCCGCTCCGGTTTTTTCCCGAAGCCTTTTTACATCCGCTGCGCTTATTTCCGCCATTTATTTCTCCTTAACTATTAATTATTATTCGTCATTGTAAACTTTATCAACGTCGACATGAATTTTGGTATCGTCCGCATCTTCATCAGGGACTTCTTCGTCGGCTTTTGCCGCTTTGATAGCCTCTTCTGTTGTATATTTTTCGATATCAATTTCCTTGTCTTCTTCTTTTAGGGAAGCGTCAGTTAACAAGCCTTCCATATCTTCGTCTTCGTCGCCTAATGTTTCAATTATCTTGAGCCCGACTTCGTTATCCGCTTCTACAACCGCGTTTGCGATGATTTGAGTAAAAAGGGTAATCGCCCTGATCGCGTCGTCGTTGCCGGGAATCGGATAGTCAATGCCATCCGGGTTGCAGTTTGTGTCTACCACCGCAACAATCGGGATGCCCTGCCTCTGCGCTTCCGCGACCGCGATCGCTTCTTTGCGCGTATCGATAATAAAAAGAATACCGGGCAGCTCTTTTAATTCTTTGATGCCGCCAAGGTTCTTTTGAAGTTTGAGTCTTTCCTTGCCCAGAGACGCGATTTCTTTTTTTGTAAGGTTCTCGAAAGTTCCGTCCACTTCCATTTTTTCCAGCTTTTTAAGGCGCAGAAGTGATTTTTTTATTGTGACAAAGTTGGTAAGCATACCGCCAAGCCAGCGGTTGTTTACATAGAACATTCCGCAGCGTTCGGCTTCTTTTTGAAC
>JAIRUC010000044.1 GCA_031254615.1 Treponema sp.
CGGGAAAAAAGTAACCGCTATTGTCATAACAGCGCTGTTGTTTCGCAGGCCGCCGGAAATAATCAGCGTAATATCTTTTGGCGGGCGGCATTTTCCTATAACGGTAATAAGTTTTGTAAGCGCAAAACCGGCGGAGGTAAGCGCAATTACAAGAATCGCTACCTGCCAGATAAGTGGGTCTGTTAAATCAAGAGCGGGCGCGATAATCGAAGCGTTAGTTGCAATTACAAGCATCAGGCAGATTTTCGCGAAAGGGTCGAAATATGGGCAGATTAAGGCGGGGACTTTTCCCTTGCTGGTTTCGTTTACCGTAACCGCGATAATTGTGGGAATCACTACCATAAACAAAAGGGAGAGGGCAATGCCGCTCATGTCCATCGCCGTTTTTGCTCCCATTAATACGGCAATGCTGCCGGGAACGACAAAAGGAGCGAGCAGTGTATCAAGCAGGATGAGGGTCAGGCAGAGGGCCATGTCTCCTTTCAAAATCAAAACCCAGATAAAGCCGGAAACGGCGGTAGGACCAGAAAACAAAAGAACAAAACCAGAAACAACATCGTTATTCGCAAAAAATAGGGAAGAGATGAGCATGGCGGCGGACGGCATCAGCACATGGGCGGCGGCAAAAAACAGCAGGATGGGAGCGGGACTGCGCACGCTCTTTCCCAATTCGGCGGCACGCAGTTTTAACGCGCCGGAAAATGTCATTATGCCGAATAACAGCGGAACATACGGCCTTAAAACAACAAAAACGGAGGGCAGCAAAAAACCGATTACAATGCTGAATGGCGTAGTAACGGGAATCAACCGCTCAAGGTAATGGTTGGTTTTTAGCGCGGCGTATTTAATCTTTTTTAAAAGCGGCATTTAATTTTCCAAATTTTAGTTTTCCAGTATGGTGATTTCAACTCTCCGGTTTTTGCGCCGGCCTTCTTCGGTACTGTTATCCGCAACAGGCTTTTGCGCGCCGTAGCCGCGGATTACAATGCGGTCGGCAGTGCGCACATTTTTTGACAGAAGATAATCCGTCACCGCCTGCGCGCGGTCTGTCGAAAGTTTCATCCTGCCTTCGCTTGTGCCGGCAAGAGCGGTGTGGCCGCCGACCAAAATATCTCTTTCGGGATAACGCTTGAGTATTTCGGCGATTTTGTCGAGTTTTTGATGCTCACCCGGAAGCATAATCGCGGAATCGGGATAAAAACCGACATCTTCAAGACTGATGGATACGCCTTCGTCTACCGTCCTTACATTTACATCGGGAATAGCGAGACGGCCGATTTCTTCGGTAATTTCGGAAGCCAGCTTGTCCCTGTCCAAAGATTCGGCTTCAATAAATTCCGCTTCCGCTGTTCCGCGAAATTCAATTATGTTGCCGTCCGATAATTCAAACGTTAGGCGAAATGTTTCTTTGTACGCGATAGCCTGCCCGTAACCCCGATCCCAATACACCGACTGGTTAAACACCCCGGATATGCGCTTTGGCCAAATCCTTCCGCGAACAGCGGGCGGGCGGGTATCCATGCGGTAGTTTACAGAAAAAGCGGGATACATTTTCCCTTTCCACGGTTGTTCCCCGATAAACTGATAATTCGCGTTAAATGGTATGCGATACGGCTCTTCTATGCCAAAAGAGTCCCTAAAATCGTGCATTTCGTGGCCTTCC
Source organism: Treponema sp. (assembly GCA_031254615.1). Lineage (GTDB taxonomy): Bacteria > Spirochaetota > Spirochaetia > Treponematales > Breznakiellaceae > WQXQ01. Next base: position 1,664 of record JAIRUC010000044.1, read on the forward strand.
GCGCTCCATCTTTCCAAAACCCGCAAATCTCTTGCCGGAAACACAGGTACGTTACGCACAACAGGCATAAAATATTTAGGGTCTATCGTTATATAGCCCAGTTTGTCGCGCTCAAAAACAGATTCGTATTCTCTTGACCACTGGAATCCTGTAACACCGGATTGCACCTCACGGCTGGCGGAATCGTAGAGAATACGTTCCGAAGTTTGAAAAACCGCGTTATGCAGCCCTTTTCCGTCCTTTACATCCGTCACTTCAACGGCGATGCGGTTGAGTATTTCGGCGCGGTGGCTTAAAACCCGGTTTACAAAAACATCCTCTTTTACAACAGAAAGAATCCGGTAACGATCGCCGGTGTTGTGCTTATACTCAAATACTTCGCACTGGGCGCTTTGCGGGGAAAACAAAAGACTAAATAATATTAACAAAAGAGGCATACTAACATTTTAACAGTTTTTCGGCGTTCGCGCCAAGTATAAATTGTTTTTCTTCGGGAAAAAGTCCGCCATCTTCGAGAGCTGGCAGATAGCGGGAAGGCGGCAGAAGGGGGAAATCGCTGCCAAAGAGAATTTTTTCGCACAGACCCAGCGCCTTGGCGGCGCGGTATATCCGCGAGTCGTAGAGAAACGGCGAGGCGGCGGTATCGTAATACACATCGCGAAACTTTTCTTTTATTTCTTTCATGGTTTCGTAAAACAAAATGCCGCCGCCCCAGTGGGCAAGAATTATTTTAAGATTGCGGCTGTTGCTGACAAATTGTTCTGCCTTCTTCAGCGGGATGTCGTTTTTTCCGATGTAGTCGTGACCGACAGGTTCGTTGACGTGAAGAATCAAAGGAATATTCCGCTCAATACACGCGCCTGTAAGAGTGCGGGTTTCTTTTTCATTGTCAATGTTGAAGCCCTGCCCGTCGGGGTATAATTCGCC
>JAIRUC010000048.1 GCA_031254615.1 Treponema sp.
ATTGTTTTATCTGTTATGTTATGCGTAACTCTGTCATGCGCTTCAAGCGGCGGAAGTTCGTCAGGCGCAAGTTCGGGCGGCGGCGGAAGAAGCGCTCTGGGTACATGGACATTTGAAAACCCGGACAAGGAAACAAACGGCTGGTATCTTGCCACATCGGAATTTTATCAATACAAAGGCGCGACAAAATTAAGCCGCGATGACACCACATTCGGCAGGGGAATGTTAAGGCTGGATGTTGATTTTACAGGCCACGGCGACATCGACTGGTCGGAAGTAAAAATGGCGAATGATTTTCCAAAGTCAATCGATATGAAGGGCATCAATATTTTCGCCTTTGATATGTATTACAATCCTTCGCTGCGCACCGGCGGCAGTTTTAAGCCAAAAATCTGGAGCAACAACGGCGACAAATTTATCAATGAAGGCGGTATGGATATCGAGGGCGGCGAAGACGCTGGTAATGGTTTTGTAAAAGCCCATTCGGAAATTATGATAGTGCCCACAAGGGGCTTTATTCCCGACATGCGCTTTAGCATCGCCGGCTGTTTAACCGATTACAAAGGCCCGCTGTTTTTTGAAATTATTTATTGGGAACAGAGGTAATAAATGAAAAAATTTATATCGCTTTGTATAGTTGGCTGCTTTTTGGCAATTTCTGTTTATGCTCAGGTGAACGTGGGCGGTTATGCCAAATCCTACTGGATTCCGTATCGTCTAACAATGCCGGAAGAAGGGGATAAAATGCACACCACCGCAGTTCAGGTTCCATGGGGTGAACCGGACCTCAGCGCGGGTTTTGGTATTAGCGGCTGGTCCGAATGGGGCGGCTTCTTTCTTGGCGCGGATGTTGCCTACGGCGCTTCAAATCAGGTTGCCAATCCCCTCTCCATAAAAGGCAAAGGCTGGGTTTGGGTAAAACCTTTTGATTTTATTCCAACTATGGATACCTTTACCATTTATTTGGGCGTTCCCAACAATGAAACCCTCATGGGAAAAATCGGCGGTTCAGATCTTTCTACCTACGTCCTTGACAAAAACAAGGGCGGCCGCATTGAAGTTCAAGACCCTTCGGGAAATATTTTTACCAAATTTAATCCCGCCCCCTGGGGCGCTTCTGACGACGACCCTTCCAAAAACGGTTACTGGCCGCGTGTTGCCGCCGCAGCTATGATAACATGGGAGCCGGTTGATAATCTTTTTATCGGCGCTTTTGTAGCTCCTGAACTGTTCAACAATAAGGCCTGGAAGGATGGTCAGGCGGGGTATAGCCTTCCCACCTATGATTCTGCCAACGGTGACAAATTTGGGAGCGACGGGATTGATCAGGATTACTACGACGCAAAACAAGTATACCGGAAAATCCAGTTTGGCGCCGGTTATAGATTCCCCGGTATCGGCTTTGCCCGCGCCCAATTTATCGGCGCAAGGAACACAGCGGAGCTGGCTTTTCAGATTACCGCTTTTGGAGACCTTGTCTTTGACATAGGGGCAAAGATTCCTTTTGAAGGTACAGACAAAGATGAAACCAATATGTGGAACGAGGGTACTTACAAAAAACGTAAGGATTTACAGGCTTCTGTAGCTGCCACATACAAGAATTATGATTTCCGCCTCTTGGCGCGGGTTGACGCGGCCTTTGGCGGTTCTGATTCAGCACAACCCGGAATGCCGGTATTGCAGCATGGTCTTAACGTTGTTGGCTATTTAGTTCCCTCCTATAAATTGGATGTTGGTACTGTAGGCATGGATCTTGGATTTCAATTTGAACAAATGGACGATATCAACTCTTATATAGAAGATTCTATGATGGGCGGCGCAGGCCTCTGGTTCTCAAGAAGCCTGGGAGCTGCCGAATTTAAAATGGGCGCAATAAGCCGCTTCCCCCTCAAGTGGAACGGCAAGGAGCAGCCCTTTGAGTTGTTCTTCCCCATTCTTGTCTCAGCAGGTTTCTAAGATGAACAGGGAGCAGCGTGTTGCTGCTCCCCATTTTTTCTACAAGGAAAATTTTCGTGATAAAACTGCCGATTATACTAATAATGCTGCTCCTTTTTTCCTGCGCTCCTTCGGAGCCGGATGAGTATATTCCGCCGGATATAGATAAAGTTGAACATTCACCTAACGCCAAACGCCTGCTCAATTTTCTTGCGGATAACTACGGACAAAAGATCATTTCCGGCCAACAGGACACTTCATGGACAACTAACACTGGTCAATCTAATTCAATAGACATGATTGCCCGTGTTTATAAGGACACCGGTAAATATCCTGCAATCAAGGGTTTTGACCTTATCCAATTGCCGTATTCAGGCAACCCTTATCAGGCGGGAAAAGAGCAGATTGATGAGGCTATTGAATGGTGGGACGGCAAAAACAACAATGTACAATTACTGTCGGATACCAGTATTCACGGCATTGTAACCTTCTGCTGGCACTGGCGTATGCCAAAAACCGTGGGAAGTAATGAGTTTGACTTCCGCCCGGAAACAACAAATTTCCGTATCCCCTGGAAGGACGGCAAATTAGATACCGAAAGCGATGCTTTCAAAATCATTAAAAGCGATCTGGATAAGGTGGCCGAGCTGTTTCAATTACTCAAAGACAAAGATATTCCAGTCCTTTGGCGGCCATTGCATGAAGCGTCCGGCGGCTGGTTCTGGTGGGGAGCAAGCGGAGCAAAACCGTGTATCGCCCTGTGGGAATATATGTATGATTACCTGGGCAATACCAAAGGATTGACTAATCTGATCTGGGTATGGAACGGACAAAAAAGAAGCTGGTCTCCTTTTGCGGATACGGTGGACATAGTAGGGTATGATGTATATGCAGCCGAACATGATTATGGATCACAAAAGCAAAAATTTAATGAAACCGGTAAAATGGTTCAAAAAGAAAACCTCATAATAGCGATGTCAGAAAACGGCGTAATTCCGGACCCGGTCAAGTGCAAAAATGACAACGCAATGTGGTCATGGTTTTGTGTCTGGAATGACGGCGGCAGCACAGGTTTTTGGTCAGGCGAAGATTACAACAGCAACTCGCATAAAACTTATGTCTATAACCACGACCTTGTAATAACATTGGATGAACTGCCGGATTTAACCGCATACCGGCTTGATTAATATATTTTAGGGAGCAGCGCATGAAAAGATTTTTGGCTGTTTTATTGCTTTTACCGTTTTTGTTTTTTACTTCTTGTCAAAAGGAAGAGCTGGAAGCGGTTGATACTTCTTCTAAAAACACCCAACGCCTTCTTAATTATCTTGCGGATAACTACGGCAAGAAGATCATCTCCGGTCAAATGGACACCGCGTGGACTACTAACGCGTCAATGGACATGATTGCCCGTGTGTATACCGATACTGAGAAATATCCTGCCATTAAAGGTTTTGATTTCATCGGGCTTCCTAACAGTTGGGACGGTTACGGCAAAAATCAGATTGATGAGGCTATTGAATGGTGGGAAGGTAAAAATAACAATGTAAAACTACTGCCGGACAAGCCGGATATTCACGGTATTGTAACCTTCTGCTGGCATTGGGTAGTTAAGGGTAACTTCTACACAGACCAGACTTCTTTCCGCATCCCATGGAAGGATGACAAATTAGACACCGAAAGCAACGATTTCAAAATTATTAAAAGCGATCTGGATAAGGTGGCAGCCCTGCTTCAGATACTCAAAGAAAAAAATATTCCTGTGCTCTGGCGGCCTCTGCACGAAGCGGCAGGTAATTATAAAAAATGGGGAAATACAGGTAATGACGGCGCATGGTTTTGGTGGGGAGCAAGCGGCCCTCAACCGTGCATTGCCCTGTGGGAATATATGTACGATTATCTGACCAATGAAAAAAAACTCGACAATCTGATTTGGGTATGGAACGGTCAGCATGAAGATTATTTCCCCAATCCGGAAACCGTTGATATTGTGGGATGTGACGTATATGCTCCGGCAAAGAATTACTCCTCTCAAAAGAATAGTTTTACAGAAACCAAAAATATGCTGCCGTTGGCATTGGATCGCATGATAGCCATGACGGAAAACGGCGCAATTCCGGACCCGGACGAGTGCAAAAATGATAATGCAATGTGGTCATGGTTTATGACATGGAACGACGGTTATGGATCTAATCAGGGCGAAACTCATAAGGATAATTTTTGGACTGGGGAATACCACAATACCAATGCTCATAAAAACTATGTCTATAAGCATGATCTGGTAATAACACTGGATGAATTGCCGAATTTAACTAAATATCGTCTTAATTAAAAAACCATAAGGAGTTGTGTTGGTAATTCCCTCTTATGCTACCAATCCCGAATGTACATATCCCGGAGGAAAAATTAAAGATCACCCTATTCAGAATATTGGCAATTACTTTAAACTGCCCACTGACAGCGCAGAGGGCAGACAGGTTGTTACTTTCCATTACTACCGCCCCGATGCTGTAGGTCTGGGTGGAGGCGATGGCAGACCGGCGCGGCACGATTGGGGAACAGCCGCAGATAAAAAAGAAACCGAAGACGTTTTTAAGAATTTTAAAACGCATTATATTGATAATGGCATACCGGTAATTATCGGCGAGTGCGGAGCGTCGAAGCAGGTATATACCGATTCGGCAAAAAACAAACAGGCGCGCGAATCGCGGAAGAAGTATCTTGCTCATATATTCGCCACAGCCAAAAATAACGGGCTTGTTCCCATTTATTGGGATAACGGGGGAAACACGCCTGACCAGTATAACGGCGAATGTTTCGGTCTTTTTAACCGCACAACCGGCCAGCCAAAAGACGACGAATCCAGGGAATGTATTGAGGCAATGATCAACGCGGTAAAAT
>JAIRUC010000082.1 GCA_031254615.1 Treponema sp.
GAATTAAAACACCGCCTGCTTTCGTGGTCTATGTACGAAAAGGCTTTGTACTCCGATGATTTTACGGCGACACAGATTTTGATTCCGCTGACGATTAGTTCCGACGAGGCAAGTTCAAAGGAAGTGACAGAATATTTTTTGCAGATTAGAAATCTTGCGCATGAAGTGTTCGAGGGGAGCGCCGCCGTTTACGTTACGGGAATGCCGATAATCGTCGCAACTGTCAACGAGGCGATGAACACAGACCTTAAACTTCTTATTCCCGTGGTAACGCTTGTTGTGCTGGTGATTTTATTTTTCTCGTTCCGTGGATTTACTCCTGTTGTTCTGCCTTTGCTTACGGTCGTTATCTCGGTAATTTGGTCGGTTGGGGCAATGCCGCTTTTTGGGATCAAGCTTTCTGTAATATCGACTGTGTTGCCGGTAATACTGGTGGCGGTCGGAAGCGCTTACGGGATTCATGTTATTACACATTATCTGAACGGGCGGGGCAAAAATGAAATGACGCGCGAAGAACACACCGAGTTAGTCATCGCGTCAACAATGAAGATTCGCAAAGCTGTGTTTCTTGCAGCTCTTACTACCTTCGTCGGTTTTCTGTCTTTCTGTTTTACCTCTGTCGCTCCTTGCAGAGAGTTCGGCTACTTCGCCAGTTTCGGCGTCGCGGTGGCGTTTATCGTTGCGATCACTCTTATTCCCGCGCTGTTGATTTTACGCGGACCGAAAAAAATTAACACCGGCAAAAACAGCAGCGACGAAAATTCGGGCTTCAGTGTTTTTCTTGCAGATAACCTTGTGATCTTGGCACAGCGCAAAAAAACTATCGTCTTTTTTGCGATACTGGTTGTCGCTTTTTCGGTGTATGGGCTTTCAAAACTGGTTATCGACAATGTTATGGTTGAATATTTCAGGGCGGATACCGACATTTACCGCTCCGATGAATTTATCAGGCGGCAGTTTGGCGGTTCTAAAGTGGTAAGCGTGGTGGCGGAAACAGACAGTTACGAAAAGACTTTGAGGCCGGACACACTTGCCGCTATGGACGGACTTTCGGTTTTTTTACAGCAAAAGGTTCCCGGAGTGGGCAAGGTAATGGGCTTCACCGATTTGGTCAAACGGATCAATCAGGTTTTTAACGCGGAGGAAAGTCCCGATGGTTTGCGCGTAACAACATCAAATGCGCCGAGTAGTTCAAGTTTCGGCTTTAGTGACTTTGGTTTTGGCGGTTTCGGTTTTGACGATTCTCCTGCGGTTACTGTTGAACAAAGCGCAAGTCCCGCCGCAGAAACAAGCGAAAAAATCTACACGCAAAACGAGTTGATCGAATTGTTTGACAGCGCGGGAAGCCGTTTCCGCGGCATGAACGCGAACGATCTTGTCTGGGAATTAAAGCGGCAGATAAATTACGAAGGCGCTTCCTATTACGAAATTCCCGTCGATCCAAAGCGCTACGGCAAGGAAACGCCGGAAGAATTACAGCGGCTGATAGCGAATTATCTGGTTCTTTTGTCGGGTAACATCAGCGAATACGCAAATGACCCTCTTGAGCCGACCGCGGTTAAGGCGACGGTACAGCTTCGCACAATGGGCATGGACGACAGCCACGCTATTTTTGACGAGATAGAACAGTATGCGGCGGCAAACTTTCCCCCCGATGTAACGGTTACCATAGGCGGTACAACAATGGTGGAAAGTTCGTTAAATGATCTTGTAGTGCAGTCACAGGTAACCTCGATGCTGTTTTCGATAATCTGCGTTTTCATCATTTTAGCTTTTTCCAATAAATCGCTGATTGCCGGAGGCATTGGCATTATTCCGCTTTCAATTACTATTCTGCTCAATTTTGCTGTCATGGGTTTCGCCGGAATCAAACTCAACCTTGGCACTTCAATGGTCGCCGCGGTTTCCGTCGGCATCGGGATCGACTATACAATTCACTGCCTTGAAGCGTACAAGCGAGAGTACAAAGCCACGGGCGGAAAGGGCGATTTTCTTCTGCGCGTGTTTTTAAGTTCCGGCAAGGCGATTATAATTAACGCGCTGTCTGTCGGCGCTGGTTTTGCGGTGCTGCTTCTTTCGCGCTTTGTAATGCTTGGCGATCTTGGCCTGCTTATCGCACTTACAATGGGTTCCAGCGCGCTTGTAAGTCTGACAGTGCTTCCGGCTCTGCTCGCGATAATTAAGCCAAAGTTCATTACAGAGTTGTAATTTTTTACTATAATAAATAGAAGGAGAAGTTATGAAAAAGAATTTGTTATTTCTCGTCATGATAGCGGGAGCGGTTATTGCGCTTAACGCGCAGACAGCAGACGCGGTTGTCCGCTCCTCAAGAGACAGAATAAAAGCGGCGACGGTTTCGACCCGGTCAAAGATGACGATTACGGCGAAGAACGGGACATCTTCGGAAAGGGTTGTCGACCAATATTCAAAAGACGGACCAAAGGGCGCGCGCGCGATGATTGTGTTCCAGTCGCCGGCAAGCGTCGCGGGGACGCGCTTTCTTACGATGGCAAATCCCGGCAAGGATGATGACAGATGGATTTACCTGCCAAGCCTTGGAAAAAGCCGGCGTGTCGCCGCTTCGGAAGGTTCGGGCAGTTTTATGGGGACAGATTTTTCCTACGACGATATTTCTTCGACAAGCCGCAGCGCCGATCTTGACACCCATACACTTGTGCGCGAGGAGGAGTACAACGGCGTTATCTGTCATGTAATTGAATCGATACCGAAGGACAGCTCATACCAGTATTCAAAAATGAATCAGTGGATAACAAAGGATAACCTTATCACCGTAAAAATCGAGCTTTATGATAAAAAAAACACGCTGGTAAAAACCGCCGAAATGTCCGGCATTAAGGATATACAGGGACGCCTTACCGTTACCGTTACAAAAATGACAACTCACGCGGCAGGAACTTTTACTACTCTTACAAATGAAATTACCAAATACGACGATCCAGTTCCGGAAAAGGTTTTTACGGTTGAATTTTTAGAAACAGGAAGAAGTTAATGAAAAAATTTTTAATTTTGTTGTTGGTTTTTACCTGCGCCGGGGTTTGGGCTCAGGATTTCGGGTTCGGCTTTGGCGATGATTCCGAAGCCGTTTCAAGCTCTGCGTCTTCCGCGAAAGTAAAAGTAAGCGGAGATATTACCGTAGAGTTGTCCCCTTTTGTTCACGATTTTGGCAAAGAAGAAGGCGCGCAGGAAATTTCTTTTTGGGACATGGTTTCCGGTACGTTAAACTTTTCGGCATCCGGCTCTAATATCGAAGCCTTTGCCAGTTTCAACCTGAATGCCGACGCGATAAGAGAATTGGGGGATGCAAATCCAATGTTAGACGATCCAACTTATACGCCGCTTATCATGAATGAAGCGTATTTAAAAGCCTACATTGGCGCGGTAAATATCGAAGCAGGCCTGCGCAAACTAACATGGGGAAAAGCGGACAGTCCCGGCCCGTTAGACGTAACAAACCCAATGGATTATACCGACCTTAGATATATTACCGACACGCTGGCATGCAAAATCGCAAGACCGATGATTCACGTAACATGGAACGCGGGAGCGTTTTCAAAACTTGAAGGCGTCTTTATTCCAAATTTCGCCGGACACCGTTTCGCTATGGATGGACGATGGAGACCATCTCAATATGATAGTATCCGTTCAAATGCCGAAGCGGGAATTTCTTCAATCGCTGACGAAAAATTAAAATTAATGGCATCCGACCCTGCCTTTATACCAATATATATGGCTAACCATAACATTATGAATGAAGTACTTATCGGTGTAGGAGGAGGTCTTGCTTACTTGGGCGAAGACCCCTCTTTCCCGTCAACTGGTGCATTTGAAAATTTTCAGGCCGGTCTTCACTATACCACAACAATAGGTTCCGCCGATATTGGCGCACAGTATTTTTACGGCAACCTGTTCCGCCCCAATTTTACCATCGCCGGAATTGACGCGTATCTTGAAGACTTAGCAAAAAATATTTTATCTGGTGCAGATCCTATAAAATATGACAACACCTCAATGATATCACCTCAATTAAAATACACCCGCTATCATCAGATTGGCGTTGATTACGCGCAAGTGCTTTTTGGATTTAACGTACGCGCGGAAGCCGCCTTCAATCTGACAGAAGATTTTTCCGGCGACGACGGCTCTGTTCAGAATCCGTTCATCGGCTGGTCTTTGGGTTTTGACCGCGATCTATTTTTAGGCGTCAATTTAAATTTGCAGTGTAA
>JAIRUC010000152.1 GCA_031254615.1 Treponema sp.
AGCGGATGTTACGTTGCAGAATGTTCATCTTAAAGGACAAGGGAAAAACTCCACCTCCCAAACTGAAACGCTTGTTTATATTAAAGATGGTTCTTTAACCATGAAGGGAGATTCCTCTATATCCGAGAATCGAAACCCCGGCTACGGCGGCGGGGTATATGTTGATGCGGGCGGAGCATTCACCATGCAGGACAACGCCTCGGTATACGACAATAAAGCAACCGATGTCAGCGGCGGCGGTGGCGGCGGGGTGTATGTTACTTCCAACGGCACGTTCACCATGGACGGCGGAACTATTTACGGTAATGAAGCCGAATATGGCGGCGGCGGCGTGTATGTTGATGGCGCTAGCGCAATCTTCACCATGACCGGCGGGACTATTTACGGTTCAGAAGCTAATGTGCAGACAGGCGAACCGTTTAACACTGCGGGCAACGGCGCGTCTCTTTATGTAGACGGCGGAACAGCTAAGTACGGCACAGATTTAGGCGGCGGTACTATTGTTACTTCCGGCAATAGCACTGACATAACACTGCCGGATTTCGCGGCGACACTTGATACAGGTTCCAATACAAAAGGCTACTTTACCCTTAAAGAAGCTATTTGGGACGCTAACAGTTCTGGTGGAACAATAACTCTTTTGAAAGATGTTGAAACAGATAAGAACGGTGAAACTGACGGCTACATGATATCAACTAACATAACGCTAAAACCAGGGAGCAGCGGCGGCCGTACCATTAAACAAGGTGACAGCGATTCTTATCTGTTTGGTGTTAGTGCAATTTTTATTCTGGAAGGAAATCTTACCATTGACGGGGGAGGCGATGATTTTGCCGGTACAAACAGAGATGGCGTGGAAATACTGTCCGGAGGAACTCTGAAAATATATGACGGCGTTACCATTACCGGTTTTAAAAATACCGGCAACAGCAGAGGCGGCGGCGTAAATGTATACGGAACATTTTATATGTATGGCGGCGTTATAGCGGGCAACAGCGCCGGCGCTAATGGTGGCGGCGTGTATGTGAGCGGCGGTATATTTAACATGAGCGGCGGAACAATAGGAAAAATTGTTGACGAGACTGATGGCAGTACTATTATAGAAGGCAACACCGCGCTCAATGGCGGTGGCGTGTATGTAGACACTTACGGAACCTTTACCATGAGCGACACCGCAAAAATACAAGGCAACGAAGCAACCGATGGCGGCGGCGTGTATATAACAGGGACTGCCTCAACTTCCACCACCACTACATTCACCATGAGCGGCGGAATTATCGCCGGTAACAAAGCAACTACAAGAGGCGGCGGTGTGTATATGAATTACAGTACCTTTGAAATGAGCGGCGGTTACATTTACGGTAGTGATTATGGTACGGAATCTCTTCGGAACAAAGCTAACCCTACCTACTTCGTCGCGTCTCTGTATTTTTATAATAGCGGTGGATCAGCCACGTACAAAGGCGATTATGCGGGTAAAAACTATGGCAAGACTGGTGATACCATCACTAATTTCGCCAGCGGCTGCGACGACACCCTGCCGCCGCTGGAAGGCTCACCTGTTAATCCGATTTTAATCAAAAATGTGGGTGACTTTGATAAAATCATACCTGGAACCTCGGGAGTAGGCAAACACTACAAGATTGACGACAGCGTTACAACACCGATTGAGTTGCCAAGTACATGGACGCCTATTGGCACTTCTACTAACACTTTTCAGGGGAACTTTGACGGTAACGGCAAAACCATCGAGATGAATATAACAACAATATCAGGGGGCGATAATTATGCCGGTCTGTTCGGTTATATTGGCTCTGGTGGTATTGTGAAGAACCTAAAGCTGACAGGCAGTATTACCAGTGATAAGGGATATGTCGGAGCGCTTGCCGGACGCAATTCTGGAACTGTTTCCAATATATCATCTTCAGTTGACGTTGAATGTACATATACCACTGCTCTCAGCCATGCCGGCGGTCTGGTAGGAGAAAACTGGGGTCCCATCAGTAACTGTTATACCACAGGCGATGTAAAAGCGACGAGTCCTAATGTATTTATTGCCGGTATTACAACGGGGAATTCTACTGCTACTATTGAATACTGCTGGGCATCGGGAAATATAATAGCTCAACCAAGTGCTCCCACCGGAAGTTGTGTGGCGGGTATTCATGCTGGTAATCCAGATCCTAATCCCGTCAGTAACTGTGTAGCGCTGAACCCTTCCATATCATCAACACCATCTAATAGCTCCACCGATATGGGAAGAGTTTGTAGTAATAACAAGGCTTTCCCAACCGGCACCAAGAGCTGGGCAATTGACTCCATGACTGTGAGTGCTACACCCAAAGATACGGCCACCGGCACTGTAACGACGGCTCAAGCCCGCAATATGATGGCCTGGTGGACTGGAACCACCAACGCAAACTGGACAGTTGCTGCAAGTAAAAACGATGCTACAGAAGCCAACCCCTGGTATTGGGATACTATTGGCAACGTTCCAAGGCTGCGGTTTGATGACGAAGAAACGCTGCCGATTACCCCCATTACCCCGGTATTAGATGATTTTACCATTACCGGAAACGGAGACGTTACATGGGACGACAGCGCCAAAACCGGAACCGTTACCTACGACGGCACAGCCAAATCAGTAAAAGTAACGGCGAAGTCCGGTAAGACAACGGGAACTGTGACTGTTAAGTACGACGGCAGTACTACTGCCCCCACCAATGCCGGTACATACGCCGTTACCTTCACCGTAACGGCGGACGGAAACTATAACGCGGTAACCTTGACCGCCGGAACGCTGAAGATTAACCCCGCTACCCCAACAGCGGCGGACTTTGTTATTACCGGAGCCGGAACCTATCTCTATGACGGTACCACTAGGCCGGTAACCGTAGTGCTGAGAACCGGCATAACAGGAATGTCGGGAACTAGAACCGTTTCATATACAGATAAGATAACAGGCACTACAAATACCACCGCCCCTTCCGCCGTTGGAACCTACATCGTTACCATTGGTGTAACGGCGGGAGAAAACTATGCCGCAGTAACAGGTTTGTCCGCCGGAACCCTCATAATTGGCAACTCCATATCTAACCGGGCGGGACTGGAAGGTATTAGTCTTACCGGAACCTATGTACTAACCGGCGACATCGATGTGACCGGAACATGGACACCCCTTGGCAGCGGTGCTAACTCTTTTAAAGGAACCCTTGACGGAAACGGTCACACCATTACCATGGACGACCTCGTCATACCGGTAGTCAGCGTAATGGATCACGGCTTATTCGGCACAATCGGCCAGGGCGGTGAGGTAAAAAACCTTAAACTGGCCGGTACCGTATCTTTTACGGGGAACAATGAAACAATGTTTGGGCCGCTTGCCGGTCTCAATAGAGGAACCATTCGCAATATCGCTTCCAGCGTAGATGTTATCGTGACAAATACCGTTTTATGGGTTTATGGTGGAGGCATAGCCGGAAGGAACACCGATGGCCTTATTGAGAACTGCTACAGCACGGGAAACATCAGCGTAACATTCGACGATTCTACCACCACCGCCACGACGGGCACATATATAGCTTGTGCCGGCGGTATTGCCGGAGAGCGATATTCCGGGACTATTAGAAACTGTTGGGCGGGGGGGACAATAAGCGCGAATGTTCCGTACCTCACAAGCAGGGGGGCGGCTGCCGGCGGCATTGTGGGAACCGGATCCGGCGTCGACAACTGTGTCGCCCTGAACTCAAGCGTAAAGGCAGAAGCAAATGGCTCTACAGCCAACGCGGGACGGATTAGCGGCACCAGCAACGCCGGTACCAACTATGCCAATAGTGCTATGACAGTGAATCAAACCATCGCCGGTACAACGACCGTCGGCACTGAAAACGGCGATGATGTGTCTTTGGCAACTGCCGGAAATCTATCATGGTGGACAGCCACAGCGAAATGGACAGTTGCCTCAACTAAAAGCGGAGCTACTGAAGCCAATCCCTGGGTTTGGAATGACACCAATACGCGGCCAGTATTGTGGTTTGAAATGCCGTAATATGGAGCGCAGAAGGCGCAAAGGTGGTAGTAGGCGCGGAGGTACCTGCTACCCGAATTTCATAGTGTCGTCAAGAAATTGGCGGCACCAGATATAGCGTAGATGAAGTTATTAGGAGGAAATGATCGTAATGATTGCGTTAAGAGTATCGCGGATTTTATTTTCACTCAGATGTCCGGCAACAGACAGAATAACATTTTTATCAGCAGTGAATAGTTTTACAAACTTGCCCATGCCTCATCCTCTTCCGGCGTATTCCAGTCTTTTGACAGAGCTGCCTCGCTCAACAGCATGGTTTCCGGTATTTGAGAAAGCTTGTGATGTTTTATCCACGCGACAAAATCGACCACTTCGCCGATACAATTTGACGGAAGCGTCTCTATTTCATGCAACAAAACAGCACTGTTTGTCATTTCGTTTATCCTGTGAGGTAAATATAGTATGAAAAACGCAATTTTCAAGGAACAAGGAGCATTGTAACATATATGTCAGCGAAACCAGAAAAAATTAAGCATTTCTTTTTCAGCGACAACCTCAAGTTCATGGTGATCAGAGGTAACAAAAATACTGTCACGCTCAATGGCGGTAGCGACTCCAACCGCGTCGGCGAGAGAAATACGATATGTCCCTTTAAGCCGCGCCGCTTCATGATAGACTCGCGGCGAGATGCTCTCAATGACTGCGAGTGGAGTATAATAAATACTATTCATCATTTCCCGGGTTTCCGAAAGCCCAATATCCTTGATGAATCCGTAGTAAACTTCAAGCAAATTGACAATGCTCATACAAAGCACGGCTTCGCCCCGCACCGATTGCTGAAAAAGATTGTCAACTTCTTCGGCTCCATCTTCTCCTTTCATCAAAGCGACAAGTGCGCAGGCGTCAAGCATGTAATGTGTCATTTACCGTTCCACAGCCGCCGGTCATTTTCATTTTCACGCTCAATTTCTTCCTGTTGCATCTCTATAAAGCGCTCAAGGGTAAGTTTTGCACCTTTTGCCTTTGCCAGACCAAGCAGTGGATTAGCCCAATTGCCGGCGGCAGTCTGCTTCTGTTCTTCATCGCATGTCAGCGTCAAGGCCGCCCGCGCTCTTCCCACCGGTATTTGCGACGGAACATCAAAATCCAAATGCAACTGGCGGTTAGCCGGTATAGTTACTGTTTGTTCAATAGTCATAAGGAAAATATAGCATGAAAAAGCGTGATTATCAAGGAACAATTCATACAGAAAAAATGAGGTGTATTAAATGAGCGAAGAAAGTACAGCAAAAACAACATCAGACAAAATCGAGTATCCCATTGGCGCGAAGCTGATCATCATCATAACCGCGCTGCTTCTGGTTTCATTGGGCGCGATTACTGTACTTGTGTCGATCCTTGTCTCCGATGATGTGCGGGTAACTGCCGAGGACAATAACTTTACCGTGAACAGAAGGTCTGCTCTGGAGGCGGAAAATTTTCTTGTCACGGTAAGGAGCAATACACTTGTTCTTCTGGACACACTGAACGCCGCGGGAACAAGCTCTCCTGTTGCGGGGCTGGCCGCGGATTTTTTCTTTGAGCGCAACAAGGAGATTGCTTTTATCGGCATAGGCCAAAATGTCAGGAACAACTTTGCTTTGTCAAGGCGGCTTGTGAACGAAAGATTTTTCTTTTCCAACGAACTGGAACCGGGCGTGATCGGCGATTTTATAAATGTTGAGGAAGACACTCTGGAACGCTGTCTGTCCGGCGAAACTCTGCTTGTAAATGCCGCGCCTGTTTTCGGCATTCCCGTGCTTGCACTTATTTTTCCTTGGCAGGAAGCAGGCCGGCGGGAAGCGGCGCTTGTGTTTTTTTCTTCCAACACCCTTACCGAAAATTTCGGCGGCGGGGCTAACCTCTCTTTTATGGTAAACGATACAGGGGACTATCTTGTTCACGCGGACTACGATCTTATCCGCGCCGGAGCCGGGGCATCGTCATCGCCTATTGTCAGCATGATGCTGGAAAGTACCGACCAGGGATATCAGACTTTGTTTAAGGACACAGACCAAAATAAACATTTTGGTGCCTTCCGTAAAATTTCCCTTGCGAACGCCGCGGTTATTACCACGATTCCCTACGACGTGGTTTTTGAAGGGATAGCGGCTACCACGCGGCGAAACCTTTACCTGACAGGAGCGGTTTTGCTTATCGCGATTCTTTTTGTCTGGTTCTTCAGCAAAACCGTCAGCGTGCCGCTAAAAACTTTAGCCTCCTCTGCCCGGCAGATCGAGGACGGCGACTTTGAACTGCACTTAGTACCAAAAACCAAAGACGAGATTGGCTTTCTTACAAAAAGTTTCCAGCGTATGAGCGGCGCTCTTTCAATCTTCGGCAGGTTTACCAACCGTGAAATCGCAGTGAAGGCAATGCGGGGCGAGATAAAGCCCGGCGGTCTGCCCAAGCACGCGACGATTTTCTTTTCCGACATCCGCGGTTTTACGGAAAAAAGCGAGAACTTTACCAAGAAGTTCGGGAACGAAGCTTCTGATCTTATTGTCCACTGGCTCAACGAATATTTTACCCGCATGGTAGATTGCGTGGAAAAAACGCACGGTGTTGTTGACAAGTTCATAGGAGATGCGGTTATGGCGCACTGGGGAACAGCTTATACTTCGGGCAGTCCGCAGGAGGATGCTTTTAACTGTGTCGCGTCCGCCATGATGATGCGCCAGTCCCTTCTGGAAATGAACAGCGGCCGCGGCGACGGTGATCCGGCTAACCCGCCCATTCGTATAGGCTGCGGCATCAATTCGGGAATTGTTACGGCCGGCCAGCTTGGCAGTGAACAGCGCATGGAATACACGGTTATCGGCGACCCGGTTAACCTTGCAAGCAGAACCGAAGCCCTGAACAAACCTTTGGGGACGGACATACTTATCACCGAAGACACATGGAATCTGACCGGAGATCGTTTTATCACCGCGGAAATGCCTCCGATTTCTGTAAAAGGAAAAGAAAAGCCGGTGCGGATGTTTGCCGTCATTAATTTTGTAAATTCGCAAGGCCCGCAGACGCTGGCGGAAATGAGAAGCCTTTTGGAAATTGAGCCGCCGGATATAACACAAGTAGACATTAATAAGGAAGAAAAGAAATACAAAATAGGTGGGGACGCATGAAACTTCGCACGCCTTTTTTCAACGATGTTATGGTGTCTGTCTTCTGCACCGCCGGCGTTTGCCTGTGTCTTTTCCTTTTCTGGAAAGACCTTAACTCCACATTCTCCCGGCTGGGAGAGATGCCTGTGGGAACAATCACCTTCCGTTACAATACTGCCCAGCGGCGCTTTATCGACAAGATGATCTGGGACAGACTGCGGGACGAATCGCCTGTGTACAACGGCGATCTTATCCGTACCGCCGATCTTTCGGAAGCGACTATCACGTTCGCGGGCGGCGATATTGTGGAGATGACTTCAAATACCCTTGTTCAAATTTTCGTGGACAAAGACGCGCCCCGAATTGATTTTTCCGGAGGAGGAATTAATGTTAACGCGTCTTCCGGCATGGTAATCGCCTCCGGCGACAAACGACTGACTATTGATCCCGGCGCGGTGTTACAGGCGTCCGCCTCCCATGACGGCGCGCTGGATCTCGCCGTAAGCGAAGGAGCCGCTGTTCTGGAAAGCTCCGATCCCCAGAGCGCCGGCGCGCAAGGCACAGCCGTATCCCACATCATCGCGGCGGGCAGTGCGCTGGCTGTAAATGCGGCTGGAGAAACTCAATCCGCTCCGCGCGCGGCGGCTGTTTTTCCTCCGCCCGGAGCGCGGTTTTTATGCCAAGACAGCGAAGGGCTTTCACTTGAGTTTACATGGAACAAAATAGATTATCCTGATGATGGTCTCACCCGGCTCGATATCGCCCATGACAGGAGTTTTAGCCGGACTTATTTTTCACAAACCTCAAGCGGCAGCCGGCTTAGCGTTGTACTGCCGGAGGGAACATGGTTCTGGCGGCTGTATCCGGCAACAGAAGACTCGGCTGAAAGCTCGGCTCAAAGCCGGGCTCAAATTTCGTATTCAAAACTTACAGTTGTCTCAAGCTCCGTTCCCGCCTTGAAAAATCCGCAGGAAGGCCAGGTCTTTCGATATACCCGCCGCCCCCCGTCACTGCGCTTTCAATGGACTTCCTCAGAGGAAGCTTCTTCGTACATTCTGGAAGCAGCGGACAACATCGCTATGCAGAACCCGTCCTTAAGACTCAATGTACGCTCAAGTTCCGGGGACATGGTTTCGGCCATGTCTTCCGGTTTGAGTGATGGTACATGGTATTGGCGCGTTACACCGGTATACAGCCGGGACTTTTCCGGAAACCCCTCGCCTTCCCAAACCGGTATCTTTACAATAGCACGCGGCGCGGATCTGACCGCTCCTGTTCTGACAGCCCCGCTTGACGGAGCAATCCTTAACATAGAGACAGGTATGCGGGATATTCTTTTCTCATGGAAAAAAGAAAACGAAGCCGCTTCCTATACCCTGCGCGTTTCCTCAAACAGCGATATGAGAGACCATATAATAGAAGAAACTCTTACAGATACTTTCTACCGTTACGGTGCGGGACAGAGCGCTAACACCTTGGGTGTTATTACGCAGGGTGTTATCAGAGAGGGAACATGGTACTGGACCGTTTATCAGACATCAAGCGCCGGGGACGTTTCTCCGGTCTCGGCACCAAGGACTTTCAACGCCATGCGCGGCGAAGTTATCCAGCGTCAGATTTTTCCTCCGGATGATTACACGGTAGCGGAAAACCTGCTTCCGGATATGCGCTTTACATGGAAAACAAACCTTGCGGACACCCGCTTTCAGGTTTCGCAGAGAGAGGATTTTGCTTCGTCCGTAATCAACGAAGGCGCTCCCGCGGAGGCTTATATCGTCCACTCGCTGCGTCCCGGCGTTTACTACTGGCGCATAACGGGCGGCAGCGAAACACAACTGCTCGAAAGCCGAAGCCGCCGCTTTACCGTAGCGGAATCTCTGCCTCCCCCCAAACTTAGCCCGCCCGAAAGCGACTCTCTTGCCGCGCAAAACGGAATAGTCGCCATCCGGCAGGGGCAGGTTATCGACTTTAGCTGGGAGTCCGCGCCTGATGCCGAGTATTACGCCTTTAAACTGTACCGGGGAAACGATTTGCTGAATCCCATTATGGAAACAATCGTAAGTAGCGTCGAAACCGCGGTAAACATAGATAATTACGAAGACGGCTCGTATACATGGACAGTTCAAGGGCTCGCGCGGGAAAATTCCGCCAGTTCCCGGCGGACAGGTCTTGCTTCCACACAGACAATAAACATCAGACATCTGCGTCCTGTCGTTCTGGAATATCCCCAAAGCGGACACGAGTACTTAGGCATTGACGCTTCACGCAATCCGGACACGGCGCGCTGGTCTTCGCAGGATTTTCCCGTAAACGTCGTATTCATTATAGCCAGGGATCAGCGCATGAGGGATATCGTCCACAGGCAGACTAACCCTCCGTCGGAAATTCTTTTGCCGCGTTTAAGCGCCGGAGATTATTATTGGACCATTCAGGCGGAAATCATCGAAGGCATTGATATTTCCGCTTCCGCACCGTCCCATTTCCGGGTGCTGCCCATTCCGCTGCTGCCGGTTCCCCCAAACCGGCTTCCTGCCGCCATGTCCGTAATCGGACCTGAGCAGATAAGAAAATCCCGAAGCGTTGATTTTCACTGGGATAAAACAGAAGGAGCAAACGGTTACATACTGACCATCTTTCAGAACGCAGTTCAGAATTCAGGCGCGTCGCGCAAGACAGTGCTTCAAACACCAATACTAACGGAAACAGGCTACTTGGTGGAAGATATACGGCTTTTGGGGCGGGGAGATTTTTTCTGGCAAGTTGAGGCGTTATACGTCATGGACAACGATTTTATTGAACAGCGCGGACAGCTTAGGGAAAACAGTTTTATCGTTGATATCCAGCCCCCTGCGCAGATAAAAACCATAGATTCAGGTGTCCTTTATGGCAATTAAAATTCAAGCCTTTCTCGCGGCGATACTCCTTGCCGTACTGGTCACACCTTCTGTCTTCGCCCAGGCTGAAGACAGCGAGACGGCAGCCGCGCCGGCAGTCTCCGAGGACGGCGAATCTCCTGAACAACAGAATTTTTATATCGATCGCAGCGGGGACGAACCTCATTTTATCCAGCGGCTTTTCTGGGAAGAAAGCAGGTATGTCCTATATTACGAAGTAACCGTAGAACGCTGGGGGGAAAGAGAAAGAAGCTATAGTGAGGTGCAAAGAATCATTACCGAAGATGCTTTCGTTGAGGTTTCCCTTATCGCGGGGCATTACCGTTATCAGGTTGCTCTTTATGATCTTCTGGAGGATCTTTCCTTTACCACCGGGTGGCGTGAATTTGACATCATCCGCGCCCTGCAGCCGGAATTGTCCGGATTCAGTCCGTCAGCATTCTACCTTGACGAGGACAGCTTATGGGAGCTTTCCCTGCGCGGCGAAAACCTGCTTCCGGAATCGGAAATCCGTCTTATTCAAAGCAGAGAACACTCTGCCGGCAGCACGACAATCAGACCCAAGCAGCACGCCGCCGCCGGAAGATCCGCCCATCTGACCTTTTCCGAAACATCTCTCACTCCCGGAGAATACTTCGTATATGTAAAAAACCCCGGCGGACTGGAAACCCTCTTAGGTACCTTTCTCATAACTTACAAAAAGCCATTGGACATAAATATTTCTTTGGGGTACACTCCCATTGTTCCTCTGTACGGATACCTCTTTAAAGATTTCAAATCTCAGGGAGGTTCAAACATAGAGCCCTTCCCTGCCGGCATCTATCCGCTTAGCGGCGGCGCCAAAATCAGCTTTGTTCCTTTCAGGCGAATCTGGGGAAATATGGGAATGGAACTTTCCGGTTCCTTCGCATATTTGAAGAACGAGGAAGAAAATTATACGGCTCAGGGCTTTCTCCTGAACACCCACTTTAACTTTTTACTTCAGAAGTTTCTTTACAAAAGGACATTTTTATTTAACGCCAGTATAGGTGCAGGTTTTGTTACACTGTTTAATTTCCATTTTACATATCCAATCGGCGATCCCACAGAAACCAAAACAACCTTAATTCCTTCAGCCGCCGGCGGGCTTTCCCTTACAATGTTTGTCCGCAAGCCTTTCTACATCAGCGCCGGTCTTGATTTCATTCAAGCTTTCTCCGTGGAAAGCCCCATGCCCGGTTTTATAACCCCATTCATCATGGCGGGAATCCAGTTTTAGGTTTTGTTTAGTATAGACTTGTAACAATAAATTCCAAAATGCTATA
This sequence comes from Treponema sp., assembly GCA_031254615.1. GTDB lineage: Bacteria > Spirochaetota > Spirochaetia > Treponematales > Breznakiellaceae > WQXQ01. The sequence goes on from JAIRUC010000152.1 coordinate 11,369, forward strand.
ATAATTTTAAATAATACGCCGTGGATTTCGATGGAGCATTGAAAGCCATGAGTATAATCCGGAGGTCGCAGGCAGGTCCTGCCCTTGCTAAAAATGGCTATTTTGTTTTCCGGCGACTTTCATGCTAACGCAAGAGACGAGATTAATTTTATCAGCAAAGACACTCTCATTAAAAAATACAAAGAGCCGTTATACGAAAAAATAAATTATCAAATAATTTTGGGTGATGCGGGATTTTTGTGGCCTGAAAATGAAAAAACAGATGTGGATAATTTTAATAAATTGGCTGAACGGCCGTTTCCCGTGCTGTATGTTGTGGGCAACCATGAACCGGTATTAGGGCGTTCCGATTTACCGGAAGTTGATATAGGGATAGGCGAAAAAGTAATATTGGTAAATAAAGAAAAACCGTTTACAGCATATCTTAAACGGGGGAAAATATATAATATTGAAAATCACAAGTTTCTTGTTTTAGGCGGCGCTTTATCCATAGACAAGGCATACCGTACGCCGGAAAAAAGCTGGTGGGAACAGGAGTATTGGAGCGATGATGAAAAAACCGGTATTTCCCTTTTATTGAAAAAAGAAAAAAAATTTGATTATGTGCTTTCTCATACCGGTCCAAGTCGGATAAACAGGGCGATCAATCACCTTGACAGCGCCTTTATACCAAAATTTAAAGACGAAGTATCGGCGTTAAATGAAATCATAGACGAAAGAATACATTGCAAGCAGTGGTTTTGCGGTCATTGGCACAAAGATATATATTACTATGATAAAAAAATGAAAAAGGGTTATCAATATTTGTATCAGCAAACAGCGCTGCTGGATGGCGATGATATTGTAGTTTTATAAGTAACAACACGTAACAAGGAGGATAGTTATGTTATCAATCGCAATAATCGGTACGGGGAATATTTCCGTGCAGCATATAAACGGATATCTTGCTTTTCCGCAGCGCTGTAAAATTACCCATCTGGTTGATATTTTTCCGGAGAAGGCGGAAAAGAAAAACGCTGAGTATAAACTAGGAGCTGCGGTCAGCGCGTCTCACAAGGATATTCTTGACGCAGACATCGATCTTGTAAGCATTTGTACCCCTCCTTTTTGCCATGCACAAATCGCCATTGATTTTCTTAACGCCGGGAAAAACGTGCTTGTGGAAAAACCAATGGCCGCTTCTCTGGAAGAGTGTGATGCGATGATTTGCGCGGCGGAAAAGAGCGGTAAAATATTTTCCGTAATCGCGCAAAACCGTTTTCGCGATCCAATCTCAGGCTTAAAAAAAGTTCTGGATTCAAAATTGATCGGCAAAGTAGTACACGCGCAGGTTGATTCGCTATGGTGGAGGGGGCACTCCTATTACGATTTGTGGTGGCGCGGCACATGGGAAAAAGAAGGCGGCGGCTGTACATTGAATCACGCGGTGCATCACATTGATATGCTGTGCTGGATGCTAGGGCTGCCAAAAAAAGTAAACGCTGTTATAAGCAACACATCCCACGATAATGCCGAGGTCGAAGATATTTCCGCCGCAGTACTGCAGTACGATGGCGGGCTTTGCGCAAAAGGCGCGATTGCGCAGGTAACCAGCTCTGTTATTCACCATGGCGAAGAACAGCAGATTATTTTTCAGGGCGAAAAAGCCCGCATTTCCGCGCCATGGAAAATTACGGCGCAGATCGCTCAGCCTAACGGCTTTCCAGCAAAAGAGCAAAACGACGAATTGATAAATCAGCTTAACAATTTTTACGAGTCTTTGCCAAAATTTGCACATACCATGCATGAGGGGCAGATTGACAACGTGTTAGCCGCCATTGAAACAGGCTCAAAACCGCTGATTGGCGGCGAGGACGGCAGGCAGACAATCGAACTTATTACCGCAATTTACAAAGCAGGCACGGAAGAAAAAGCAGTTGCGCTTCCCATAAAAAAAGATGATCCTTTTTACACTGTAAACGGTATTATGGAGAAGGTTCCGCGTTTTTATAAAAAAGCCGCGTCTGTAAATGATCAGGGCGGCAGTATTACTTTAGGAGGAAACTATGGCAAAAATGTCTGACGGAATGAATTACGCGCCAAAAGGAAAGCCGAATCCGGTAGTAAAAAAGGGAGAGTTTACCTTCGCGGCAATCGGT
>JAIRUC010000167.1 GCA_031254615.1 Treponema sp.
CTTAACAAATCCGAAGGCACGACATTTATTTTTTCCACGCATGATCAGATGGTCATGGACTATGCCCGCCGTCTTGTGCGTATCCGCGACGGGCAGATCGAAAGTGACGAAATGAAGCAGGGGGCGCTATGACTTTAACCGGTATTTGGGAATTAAAGAAAATGGCTCTTCGTAACCTTACGCGCCACAAAGTAAAGACCGTGCTTACCTCGTCCTCGATCATGGTTAGTGTCGCGGTTTATATTTTCATGAACAGTTTTATGGGCGGCATGAAAATTGAGTCGCGCAGGAATATTGTCAATTACGAATTGGGCGCGGCAAAATTGCAGACTAAACTTTACTTTGAAAAAAAGGACGAGATGCCCAGTTTCGAGAATTTTACAGGCTGGGAAATTTACAAAGACGCGCTTGAGACGCAGGGGTATGCAAGCGCCCCGCGTTATACATTCTCCGGCACATTGTTCTCGGCATCGGGTTCCGCGCCGATTATGTTTTTCGCGGTTGATCCCGCTTCGGAAAGGGAAGTTTTGCGATATGTTCCTTATGTTGATTTCGGGCGTTATCCGCAAAACGGAAGATTTGAAATCGCGCTTGGAACACTGGCGGCGGAGAAACTTAAAATCGGTATTCCCACGCGACCCTACCGGCTGGATTTGGAGGAACTGATTGCTTCCGTCGCGCACAGTCAGGCTGACAAAGATTTTATACGCTCGCTTTACGACGCCGCTCCCAGATCGTCTAACATATTTGATCCGCCTGAAAAAATAACAGAAGGAAACGAGCGGATGCTCCTTAAACGAAACGCGTCACAGACTGACCTTGACCGTTACTGGAATATGACTGCCGCCGCAGGCAGTAACGATGTGCGGATTAACGCGGTGATCGACATAAAAGCCGCGCCTGTTACAATCCGTCCTGACAAATGGGAGGGTGAACTTATGCCCGCCCTGCGCGCCGAAGACAAGCCGTTAGTTGAAACCGCTTATCAATATGATAATCTTTTGGACGCGTATCTTCTATGTGAAGAAGACGAACTGACGCTTGACAGAATTCTTGCCGCGATGATTCGCGCCGGTTTTAACGGTGCTGTAAACCATGTGAATCAGGTTTTGGACGTAATTGTAACAGGTGTGATTAATTCGCCCGATCCGCTCCCCAACGGCAACACCGCGTATTTGCCTCTTGATGTTTTGCAGGATGAAACGGGCATGATGCTCGAAGGCGCGGTTACGGAATTGATCATCAGGGAAAAAAATGTTCCCGACTCGCGTCTTCCCGGCAACAGCGAAAGCGCCACTGCAATTACTTCCGCGCTTGAACGCGGCCTTACTGCGAAAGGTTTCTCTCTTCCTGACGAAATCGCGGTACATACCTGGCAGGAGTATATGCAGGATTATCTTGGTTATGAGTCAATTCAGACAGGAGCGCCGAACGTATTGATCTTCCTTCTGTTTATTCTTTCTTTTCTGGGTATATCAAATACAATTCTGCTTGCGATACTGGAGAGGACAAAAGAAATCGGCATGATGAGGGCGATGGGCATGACCGACAGTCAGATGATAATGACGTATATGCTCGAAGCGGGATTTCTCGGGCTTATCGGATCAGTTTTGGGAATAATTCTTGGCTGTATAATCAATTATCCGATGGTGAAGACCGGAATAGATTTTTCCGCCATGGCCGACACATTAAGCGGAGGAATCGGTTTTCGCACAACAGGCGAATTCCGCAGTGTGTGGGATGTGCCGGTAATTATCGGCTCCGGTATTACGGCGGCTTTGCTTGCGGCCTTCATGGCTGTATTCCCGACCCGCCGCGCTGTGAAAAAACCCATTACCGAAAGCCTGCGGTTTGAGTAGGGAAGGAGATTGACAATGACAAATGAATATAAAAAAGGCGGCACGGGAATGCTGATAAAACTCGCCTACCGTAACATTTGGCGTAACATGAGGCGGACTCTTTTCTGCATTGCGGCGGCAGGCATTGCGGTATTTTTTATCGTTATCTATTCTTCCCTGATAGAGGGCATGATCAAGAGCATTAACGATACGGTGCAGGTGTACGAACTCGGGCACGTCAAGGTGGTGTCGGCCCAATATGACGCTGAAAGCGAATATATGCCAGTGCAGTATCCTGTTGCAGACGGAAAAAGCTGGAAGGAACTTGCGGCTTCCATTAAAGAAACCAAAGGAGTGCGCGCCGTGTTTCCAAGAATTGCCTCGCTTGCGACATTGCAGGAAAATGTCGTAAAACACGCCGTACTTTGGGGTTTGGACATTCAAAATGAAATGGCGGCTAACAACTTCAATTTTACGGATCGCAGCGACGGTCTTTTGGAAGGACGCTGGCCTGCGCCGGGAAAAAATGAATGTGCGATAGGGCGCGTCTTTGCACACAAAGCCGGGCTGTCTGTGGGCGACCGGATTCCGTTAAAAACAGTATCCGCTCAATTTTCGGATAAAATGTGGAGTCCTGTAATAACCGGAATTTTCAATTTTGATTATATTAAAATTGACGAACAGTACATCGTTGTAGACATTGAACGTCTTCAGAGGCTTCTCGTACTGGACGAGGGGACACAGCAGTTGATAATCTATGCGGACGATGAAAATATGAGCGGCTCAATTGCCGCTTCTGTTCAGAATCTAATGGGAAAGGATAATGTTGTTGTCGACTGGGAGGATAACTACTGGGTTGCAATTATGAAAACGGCTCAATATATTTACACAATCGTATTCTTTGTATTTCTTATTGTCGCCAGTTTTCTGATTATTAACACGATAGTAATGATTATTCACGAGCGTATCAAGGAAATCGGTATGATGGGCTGCCTGGGCATGAGCCGTGGGGAAATTGTTAAAGTATTTTTCTTTGAATCGGTCTTTCTTGCCGCGTTAGGCGCATTTGCAGGGGTTATAATTGGCGCTGTTATCACAGGTATAGGCAGTAGATTTCCGATTCGTATGGGGGATCTGTACGGAAACACTTTCAGCGAAATGCCGCTGAGTAACGCGATTTTTTTCCAGTTCCGTCCAAGTATACTTATACGCGCATGGCTTCTTGGCGTTGTGACAGCATCGGTTTTCACATTGATTCCCTCACTGAAAAGCGCGTTCGTTGAACCGGTCGAAGCGTTGAGGAGATAGGGAGCAATTAGCAATTAGCAATGAGCAGTTAGCAGTGAATAGTGAACAGTTAACAGTGAACGGTTAACAGTTAACAGAGTGCGCTGTTTGCTGACTACATCTTAATAGTATAGGAGATTTGTTATGAGAAAGATTGTTTTATTTGGCGTGATTACGCTTATTGCCGCGGGCTTCGCTTTTGCTCAAACGCCGTCAGCGGCTGAATTGCTACGGCGCGTAGATAACAATGAAATCTACTCAACAATTGAATACGAAGGTGAAATCATTATTGAGTATCA
>JAIRUC010000071.1 GCA_031254615.1 Treponema sp.
ATGAAACAAAGGACGATTATAGCGATTTCCACTATTTTAAATCCCAAAGTCCTAATCGCCGACGAACCTTCTTCGGCGCTGGACGTATCTTCCCAAAAAATCGTAATCAAACTCCTTCATGATTTGATGGAGAAAGGTTTTGTCCGGTCCATACTTTTTATCACTCATGAACTGCCCCTGCTTTTCAACGTTACCGACGACATTATGGTTATGTACGCCGGGGAAATCGTGGAACGGGGGACGGCGAAGGAAATGGTTTTTGATCCTGTTATGCCCTACTCAAAGGGGCTTATGAATTCGATTATTGTGCCGGAAGAAGGAACAAGGGGACACGTGCTTATGGCTATTCCCGGAACGCCGCCAAATCTTAAACACAGGCTGCCGGGGTGCCGCTTTGCCGAGCGCTGCCGTTACGCGGACAGTGAATGTTTTAAAGCGTCTGTCGGTGAACAATACGGCGGAGCCGAGGGGCGGAGTTATCGCTGCCGTCATAAACTTGAAGAACTCTTCCGGTTATATGAAAACGACCTTCCAAATCTTTTGGATCATGACAATGGAGCAGGCGATGAAAAGAAATAGTTACGGAGAAGTGTTCCTTAACGCCAGAAGCCTGAGACGCGAGTTCGGATACGGCGATCATAAGACCATCGCGGTAAACGATGTCAATTTTGAATTCCACCGGGGCGAGATCGTTTCCATTGTCGGCGAGTCGGGCAGCGGTAAAACCACTCTGGCGAAAATGGTGCTGGGCCTTCTTAACCCAAGCGCCGGGGAAATTTTCTATGAAGGGAAACTCCGCGATATTTCGAGTTACAGCAAAAGGCGGCAGTACTGGCAGAACATACAGGCGATTTTTCAGGATCCGTTTTCGGCTTACAATATATTCAACAAAGTCGATTCGGTGCTTCTGGACTGCATAAGATTACAATCCGGGCGAGAGGGCCTGAAGAAAATTTCCAAAGAAGAAAGGTTTGAGAAGATGCGGGATGCCTGCAAATTCGTCAACCTGAAATTTGAAGAGCTGTCAAATAAATATCCTTTTGAACTTTCCGGCGGTCAGATGCAGCGGCTTATGATAGCCCGTATTTTTATGCTAAAGCCAAAACTGCTTATCGCTGACGAGCCGACTTCCATGATAGACGCATGTTCACGGGCCACTATTCTGGATATGCTGTTGAAACTTCGGGACGAGATCAACATGACCATTGTTTTTATCACCCACGATATAGGGTTGGCCTATTATATTTCCGATACGGTATACATCATGGAGAAAGGGCTTATTGTGGAACAGGGAACCGCGGATGAGGCAATCCTCAACCCGAAATCGGATTACACCAAACGGCTATTGGGAGACGTGCCTAAAATCTACGAACCCTGGGATTTTAGCAGCGCCGGTTAAAATGAAAACAGGAGAACTGAACCTCTTAACTGCCGGAAACCCGGCAAAGCGTATCATTGTTTTTGCCCTGCCGCTGTTAATCGGGGACTTCCTTCAGATTCTTTACACCATGACAGACGCTTTTATCGTAGGCCGCTGGCTGGGCATAAACGGGCTGGCGTCGGTAGGCGCGTGTTACAGCATAATCGGGTTTGTCCTTGGTTTTGTTCACGGTCTTACAGGAGGGTTCGCTGTTATTACCGCCCAGCGCGTGGGAGCGGGCGATGCGCAGGGGATACGGCGCAGTGTCGCCGCGGGGCTTATCCTCTGCCTGTTTGCCAGTATTGTGATAACTGCGCTCCTTCTTCCATTGAGCCGGATCATTCTTACCGTTATGCGCACACCAACGGAAATTATGAACGACGCTTCCGGCTATGTTATGGTGATCCTTGCGGGGACTTTCGCCGGAATTTTTTACGATATGCTCTCGGGAATTATCCGCGCCGGAGGAGACAGTTTTTCACCCTTGATTTTTCTTATCATCGCAACGGTTTGTAACATAGTACTGGACATTGTTTTTGTCGTGTTTTTTTCATGGGGAGTCCGCGGAGCTGCGGCGGCCACGGTATTCTCGGAATTTATTTCCGCTGTTCTGACTCTTCGTTTTCTGGTACGCCGTTTTCCGCAATTTCTTCCCCGGCGAAAGGACTGGATTACGGCACGGCGCGATTTTGGAACGCATCTTTCTTTGGGAATAGCTATGGGTCTGCAGCAGTCCATTGTGGAGATAGGAAACATATTGGTTCAGGCGGCGATAAACAGTCTGGGGGCGCTGACCATCGCTGCGGTATCCGCTGCTCAGCGTGTCCGGGGCCTTAACATGATGCCCCTGTTTGCTATTTCCCGTGCTATGACAACCTATACCGCGCAAAATTACGGCGCCGGAAAAATGGACCGAGTTTATAGGGGAATATTTCAGGCCTGCCTTATCAGTCTGGGTCTTGGGGCGTTCATGGCAGCCCTTAACCAGTTCACCGGCGCGCCCATTGTTTCGTTGTTCCTGAAAGACAGCGCCGAAGCCGTGGCTCTTGCCCGGCGATTTATTCTCTTTACGGGCTATACGGTTTTTATTCTTGGGATCATGCTGGTTTTCCGAAGCAGCCTGCAGGGGCTGGGTATGCGCCGGGCTCCCATACTCTGCGGAATTATGGAAACCGCCATGAGCGTACTTGCGGCTTTTGTGCTGATCCCCCGGCTTGGTTTTACCGGAGTTTGCCTTGTAAACCCGCTTTCATGGCTGGCTTCGGGGATTCCTCTTTACATCGCGTTTGGGATAAGGAAGAAAAAGATTTTAGCGCCGGGAATGTTTTAATATTACAGAGAGTAAAGAATAAAGGAAAAACATGGCTGAAAGTAATAAAAAATATCCAGTATTTTCAAAAAGATGTTTTTGGGAACAAGATTATACTAAACTGGATTTTGAGACAGGGAAAAAATATAGTAAGTGATCTATACTTGTTGATCAGCTATTTACAAACAACAACTCTGCTCACTGTTAACCATTAACTGTTCACTGCTCTTTACTTCCACTTCTCCAGCGACTCCCGCATAAAAGCGCGGATGTCGATGCCGTAAACTTTGCACAGTTCTTCGCTGTTAAGCGCTTCCTCGATTTTTCCGCTCGCGGCGATTGTTCCGTTATCAAGAACAACTGCCGTATTGCCGAAGCGCCGGGCGAGATTTAAATCGTGAAATACGCCGATTATGGTTTTGTTGTTTTCCGTTACCCATGATTTTAAATGCTCAAGAAGTTCAATTTGATGTTTTAGATCGAGATGATTACTCGGCTCGTCAAGTAAAATCAGATCGGGATTTTGCGCCAGAGTTCTCGCCAGAAAAACCCTCTGCAGTGTTCCGCCGCTCAGTTCGTCGATCATGCGGTCTTTACTGTCCCAAATGTCGAGTTTTTTTAAAATGTCTTCGATAACCGCTTTGTCTTCTGCGGAAAGATTTTTCAAAAAGCCCTGCGAATACGCGTAACGTCCCATTGATACGGTTTCATAAACTGTGAACGGGAAGAACACCTGCACGCTCTGGGAAAGCAGGGCGATTTTTTTCGCCAGCTCTTTGCGCCCGGCGGCGGAAATATCCTCGCCGTTTATTAAAACAAGTCCCCGGTAATCAATAATACGCGCTATTGCTTTAAGCAAAGTGCTTTTTCCGCACCCATTAGGGCCCAGCACGCAAAGACTTTCTCCCCTTTTCGCGCTAAAGCTGATGTTGCGAATAACGTCCGTGCCATCGTAACCGGCGGATAAATTTTTGACTTCCAGCATTTTACACCTGCGCCCCCCGCCGCCGCCTGAAGTAAACCCACGCGAAAAACGGCGCGCCGATTAGCGCGGTAATCGCTCCCACCGGAAGTTCTGAAGGAGAGACGGCCGTCCTTGCCAACAGATCGGTCAGCGTCAGCAAAGAGCCGCCGAGGATGAACGACATGGGAATTAAATGCCTGTGGCTTGAGCCGCAAATCCGGCGCGCCGCGTGAGGCGCTATCAAATCGACAAAGCCGATAACGCCGCTGAGAGCGACGGCGGCTCCTGTCAGCACGGCGCAGAGAGCGAGCAGTTTTTTTCGCACTGCGCCTGTTTCCACTCCCGAAGATTTTGCCTGTTCGTCGCCAAAACTTAAAATGTCCATTTCTTTTGTAAAGAGAAAAATCCCCGTAATGCCTGCGGCCAGAAACGGCAGCAGCAGCCATACATAAGTCCAGCCCCGCATAGCGAAACTGCCCATTTGCCACAGAGCGATACGCCGCAGGTCATCGGAAAAAATTGCGCTTAACGTGGTAAGCAGCGCGTTTAAAAAAAGTGAAAGAACCATGCCGCATAGAATTATTGTGTTATTCGACATTGATTTATCAATGCGCGAAGAAAAAGCGGCGACAAAAAAAACTGTTGCAAGACCGAAAATAAATCCCGTCAGCGGCAGTGTAAAGCCGCCCAAAAAAGAGAGAGTAATTCCCGAAATGATGATAATGCCCGCTCCCAAAGACGCGCCGGATGAAACACCCAAAATGTAGGGGGAGGCGAGCGGATTTCGCAAAATGGACTGGCAAACCGCGCCGCTTACCGCAAGCCCGCCGCCGACAAGGAACGCCAGCAACACACGGGGAAGGCGCAGCAGCCACACAATCGAAACATTTTTCGCGTCTATGCCTTGGGCAAGCGGCAGCCGGAAAACTTTATGCAAAATGATCGAAGCCGTGTCTCTCAAACTGATGCCGGAGCTGCCCAAGGACGCGGCGGCGACAATTATCAAAAGCGAGATTATCGCGCCCGCGGTGATACGGCTTCTGTTACTCATACAACTCAGGGTACACCGCCTGCGACATCTGCCGCAAGGCTGGAATAATGCGCGAAGAAGGGCGCGATGACGAATCATTGTCAATTTGATAGATACGGTTATTAATAACGGCGTTGATGTGGGTAAAACCCGGACGGTTTTTTATCTCGCCGATTGGGTCATCTATATAATTAACATTGGTAAGAATTACATCGGGATTTCGGGTGATAACGGCCTCCGCGCTTGGCATTATAAACCAATTGTCATTTTCAAAAATATTTCGCGCCCCAATAACGGAAATCATGTCGTCAATAAAACTGTCTTTCCCAAAAGTCATCATATCCGGTGCGGTGGAAATTTCAAAGTAGACGGCTTTTCTGCTCTCTATCCCAGACGCTTTTTGCAAAATTTCAGTAACCTGCGCCTTCATTGAATTAATGAGATGCTCTCCCTCTTTTTCCGCGTACAAAATATCCGCGATAAACGCAATATCATTGTAAATTTCATCAATGCTTTTGCTCATGGAAATATACACCACGGGGATTCCCATTTCGCGTAACAGCCGGAACGGGTCTTCTCCAGTACCCGTGGCATTATGTCCGCTTGCGATTATTATATCTGGTTCAAGATTGATAATTACCTCCGCGTCGGGGTAAAAAAAATCCAGTTTGGGCAAAACTTCTGAAATTCCCGCGATATTTGCCGAGTGGCGATCTATTGCGACAAGTTTGTGCGCCTGCTGCAAATCATAAATTATCTCCGTATTTGACGGCGCCGTTGAAACAATCCGGTTAATTGATGTCTTAATTGTTACCGTTCTACCGGAACGGTCAGTGATTTCTCTGCCGCCTTTTCCTGTGCAGCTTGTAATAGAAAAAATTACAGCGGCAATTATTAAAACTTTTTTTGTTAATGATGTTAGCCGCATATTAATACACCCATAGTATAGCCCCATTCCTGTTCCTTTATTACGGAAAAGCCCATTTTTTCATAAAAGCAAACCGCGCCTTTATTTGAAATATCAACATTAAGATGTAAACCGGATATGTTTTGTCTTTTTAATTCATTTAACAAACTATTAATTAATTTTCTTCCAGCTCCTTTTCCCTGAATAGACGGCAGCAAGTCAATATGAAGATGCGCGGGATATTCTGAAAGCCAATGTTGAGCGGTTTTATCCATTGGATATTGTTCTTTGTGAATAAGGTTTATAATATTTTTCTCTTTATCTGTAAATGATTCTTTGTAATCTTTGGGAAATTGTTTCCTAAGCGGCGGCAGCCAGGATTCTTCCAGCCACTGTTTATAACTTTCAGTGTCGGGAACAGCTATGACATAACCCTGAGGGCGATTTTCATATTCGGCCGCAAAACAAATACCTTTCTGATATAAAACATACGGCGCGGCATAATAATGACCAATCAAATAAGGATCGGAAAAAAGAGCCGAAGCATCGCTGCCGTTGTCTCCGGTCTTTAAACATATTTCATAAAAGTAAGGAATATCAGATAATACAGCTTGTCTAACAATAATTTCTTTCATATTACCTCTATAATATAATTAATTTGCTTTTTATTCCATATTA
>JAIRUC010000182.1 GCA_031254615.1 Treponema sp.
TATTCCGTAGCCTGCATCCACACCCAGCTCAAAGAACGAGCTCTTGAAGGGCGCCAGCGTTCCGTGTACCGTACCGATAAGAAGCGGTGCCGCGAATGAAGTACCAACCGAAGCGCCAATCGACCAAAGTTTTTTGTCTTCCGGATAAACAGATTTTTTTTCTTTCGTTGACGGAAACACTGCCGTAACAATGCCGGAGCCGGCATCGCCGCGTACCGATGTTGCTCCCGCAACTGTAAAGAAATTAGCCGCTGTCTCTTGTAATGTGTAGCCGGTTTTCGCGGTCAAGGTGATAGTCGCGGTGTACGCCGTAGATCCGTCAAAGTTTCCCGACACCGCCGGAGACCATGTTACGGTTCCGCTGTATTGGGCGTTTTCGATAGTTATTGCCGGTCTTCCACCGGTTACAGGAACCGTAACGCCGGATATAGCCGCGATGGTTATTGTCTTCATCACCGCCGCTGGGAATACCGCCGTAATAATGCCGGAGTTGGTATTGCTCCGTACCGAACTCGCTCCTGCGACTTTAAAGAAGTTAGCCGCTAATCCATGAAATTTGTAACCGGTTTTCGCGGCCAGCGTAATAGTCGCAGTATACTCGGTATCTTCGACAAAGTTTCCCGACACCTCAGGAGTCCATGATACTGTCCCGCTGTACTGCGCCGTTTCGGTAATTATCCTTGCGGGGGTACCACCGGGAGAAGGAACGGTTATGCCTCGTATGTCGGCTATGCTTACGGCAGTGCCGCTTGTGTCTGTCCGCGGGAATACCACCGTAACAACGCCGGAGTTGGCATTGTTGCGTACCGATGCCGCTCCATCAACAATGAAGAAGTTGGCGGGTACCCCCTGGAATGTGCAGCCTCTGTTCGCAGCCAGCGTAATAGTTGCAGTGTACTCGGTATCTTCGGCAAAGGCTCCCAAAACTTCAGGAGACCACTTTATGCTCCCGCTGAATTGGGTGTTTTCTATAATTACCATTGACGGAGTCGCGCCGAACACCGGGGCCGAAACGCCCATAATATAAGGGAGGCTTATCTGTTCAAGCGTTTGCGCATTAAGAATGGTACTGCATACCACAATTCCCAAAAGACCCAATATATAGGATAAATCCTTAGTTGGCCTGCCTAACTTATCTCTGCGAAAGCAAACTTTCGCACGATTTTTGTTCCATTGGCCAATAATTTTCTTGTTCAATTTAAGTTCCTTTTTTAAAGCCGCTTAAGCGGCCTAATTAATCATTTCCCCCGCAGGCGTTATCATCATATGTAAAAAAGGCAATCCCGCGTATTTGGGCATGTAACTGCGCGGAAGAGTTATTATTTCTTCCGCGCAGTCAAAAAATACAATGTACCCGCAGAAACATTGCATAGTGCCGGGATATTTATCTTCCCGGCGTTGATATTCTTCCTTCAACGATAAATTTTCCCGAAACTAAATCACCTGGAATTAGCCGGAGGGTTTAAAGCTTTAAGAGTTTCAACGTCATAATTCCTTAACGCCCTAAGAGCTTCATCATCATTACGGTATTTAATCGCCAAAGCGCTTCCCGTAATGATGACATTTTTTGTAATAACTGTTTTTTCGGTAGCACCTTCTTTTACTTTCGTTTGAACATATGTAACATTTTCGTCTTTTCTGAAATTCAAAATGTCATTACCGCCAAGTTTTTGCGCTTCTCTTAAAAGCATGGTAGTAATGCCTTCCTGATTGGCTACTTCCTGTCCTTTCTCATCAAATTTCGTTATGGAAGTCGCAAAGACCAAACCTAATGTATCAAACGGCCTTTTATCCGGACTTGGTATATTATAAACCCGTCCCTCTGAGGTTGTTTTGCTGGTGACAATTGTTTCTTCCGCGTCTGTAGCAACCGCTTTAGGAGTACTCGCTCCGCTGCTGATTGCCATAAAGGCAAAAAACAAAACTGATAAAACTGCTACTGAATGTAGCGCTAATCGATTTTTACACATTTTTTTTCTCCTTAAAATAGTAAAAATAATTTATAAAATGCTCTAACAGAGCAAAAGAAGCCATTGTAAATAAATCAAATATATCGAATGTACCCGGAAAATATTTTGTTAGCTGCAACAATTCCAGTAATAACGCGAGCCCTATGAAAAACTTTATATAATAGCTGCCTATAACGGGGTTATTAAGCCATAAAAATCTTAGGAATAAAATACCGGAGAGCATCCATAAACCGTCGCATAGATTGTATTTTAGAAAACTACAAAAAAAATTATCAGGAAGACGTATATTGGCAAATGCAATTTTTATTTTAAATATTTGGAAAAATATCATATTAGAATCTCTGAAAATGTAATAGCAGAAAATTCCTGCAAATAAAGCGGCAGCAGAAGTCATTAAATAGATTAATCTATGTTTATTGGACATATAAAATACCGGCTTCTGATATTTATCAGGTTTTGTGCTGTTATGCATAACTTTCGATACACTCCATACACCATAAAACGCCGTATGTTTTTCCATGTATATAATTCAATATATAATTCACAGAAACTCCCTAAAAACATTAAAAACCAAAAGAAATCCAATAAGGATTATACTATATAATCCAAATCGGATTTTGTCAATATAGATAATATTGTGTCCAATAAAGGGGGTATTAGATAGGTTTTAGGGTATGGATGGTCAATATATAAAGAGAATTCTAGGCAAGAATATCAAACTATTACGAGCCAGAAGAGGACTTTCCCAGGCAAATTTTGCAGAAAAAGCGAATATTTCTATTCCTTTTTTGAGTAATATTGAGCGAGGTATCAAATATCCTCAGCCGAACATATTGTCAAGGATAGTAAATGCCCTTGGAGTGGAAGTGAACGAGCTTTTTATTAATAATAATGAAATTGACAAAAGTAAAGAATTGCTATGCCTTTTATCAGAAGACATGAAAAAAAACGTAGATTCGGCAATGGCGGAAGTTTTTAACCGCTATTTGGGATGATAGTTTTTTGATGTTTCATCCAAGTATGATCGATAAAATTTATTCTTTATAATATAGTGGCGGCTGATACCATGCGCCGCCATTTTATTTTTTCTTTTTGCTTTCTTCTGCGAATGATTGTTTTATTGCCTTTACAACCTCTCCTATAATGTCCTGCCTTAATTTTTCCAGTTCATCTTGAGGGCTGGCAAATGTAAAAAGTTCATGGGTTTCAACACTTAAGGCTTCTGCAATGCGCTCCAGCACTTCGGGTGTTGGAAATTTACGGCAGGTTTCAACAGTAGCCAGATATTGAGAGGAAATACCGGCTAGTTCGGCAAGTTTATCTTGAGAAAAACCGTTCTTGCGACGGTATTCTTTTATGTTATTCGCCAATACTTCCCTAATATTTGCCATCTTTTAACTTTTAGCCTTTAAGAATAGGATAATTGCTTTTTAATACTTGACTTATTGGCTTTAAGAATAATATATTATTCTTAAAAGCTAACTATTGAAGTTTTTTGCTTTCTAACAGTGGTAATTTCAGATATTTTGAAAAACGCCGGAAATTTCACAGCTTTTTATATATTTCCGCGTTGCGGGGAGCGTCCATTAAGGGCGCACACATTAAAGTTACCAGGAGAAAAAAATGACAAAGAGAAATCTTTTGATGGGAATGTTGGCATTAGCGCTAATATTCGGGATGACGATTATTGGGTGTGATGACGACCCAACAAATGGCAATGAGGGTGATAACGGAGTAACCATTGATGGCTGGTCATGGACGGCACATAATGATAACGATGACAATGAAAACGGAATATCTACTGTTACACTAACACAAGGCACCGGCGCTGACAGTAATAAATTAAATATTTCCGGTAATGTCCGCCTTATTCCGGGCAAGAATTATGGTTATGTGCATTTACTTGCTATACCGAATAATACAAATCTTACAGCTCTTAAAACTGCAGACTCGTTTTCATTTAAATGTAAAGGAGACGGAAAAAAGTATTTGTTACATGCTCAACTATCAACTGTTACCGATTTCTGTCATTATGAATACACATTCACAGCTCCCGAAACAGAGGAAACGATAACAGTTTTGTATAATGATTTAAAACAACCTTCCTGGGGTACTCAGGTACCCTTTACTAAAGATAACATCACGCGCATTAATTTCCATGCCAGGGCAGAATCACACATAACCGGGGAAGGAGCTTATAATTTAACGATTTGGGATTTGAAGGCCGGCAACTCAACAAGCGGCGGCGGTGGTACTTCATTAACGCTTTCCGGACAGGTGTATAAATTTGAAACAACTTATGAAGGTTATGTGCCAAAAGCTCTAACATATACCAGCTATTCTGTTGGCGACTCCACTGCTCTCAAATGGTACTTTGAGGAAGACTAGAAGAGAAAAAGTAATACATCTGTACAGATTTTTTTTACCAGTACACGGAGGAAAAGATGATCTTCTCTTCCTCCGTGTTTTTTAAAATAGTAACAGCCGCAATCCTCCGCTGAAAGAACGGGATTGCCTCTTCAACCAATCAACCACATACACTAAATCGAAAATGCGCCCTTGGGCAAACCGCTAAAGCGGCTCAAAATCCTCCGCGCCGTGTTTGCATAACGGACAGATAAAGTCTGCCGGCAATGTATCGCCTTCGTGTACATATCCGCATATCTTGCAGACAAATCCTTTTTTCTTTTCTTTGGGAGCTTGAGGTTTTGGTTTTATATTGTCAAAGTAATATTGATAGGTCACACTTGGATCACCTGACAGCGTAAAAGACTGGGTAACATCCGCAATAAACAGCGTGTGTGTTCCGTAATCAAAGGATTCCGATACCTTTGCGCAAATGACGGCGTTTGTATCTTTAGTCAAATATCTTACGCCGTTTTCGGAACGAGCGGTATTATCAGCGTTAGCAAATTTATCCGTATTTTTTCCGCTCTGAAAACCAAAGTGCTGAAAAACAGAAAACGGCACGCCTTCACTTAATACGGAAACATTAAACACACCCGTTTTAATTATCATATCGTGAGTAAAATTAGCTTTATTAACCGCAATGGATATCCTCTTCGGCGAATCTGTTATTTGCGTAACGGTATTGATAATACAGCCGTTGTCTTTTTCGCCGTCCCTGGCCGTTAAAACAAATAAACCGTAAGACAGCTTGAACATGGCGGCCGGATCAATACTGTTTGTTGATCCCAACCCCTGCTTCGGGTTGTCCCTTGCCGGATTGGGAAAATCAGCGCCAATCGCGTCCGCCATTGCATCAATTTCGGAAAGCTGTGCCTCTTTCAAACCGGATTTTATGCTGATTTTATTTTCAAGGATTTTGATATTTGTGCATTTTTCAAGTTTTGCGCGAATTAAGCCGCCGCTTTGAGCCGCCCATGATCCGTTTTCGATTACAGCGACTGTACGGTTCTGAATATTGTGAGCTGCAAGATCGTTAATCAAAGCTTCCATTGTCACAAAAATTCCCGCGTTATATGTTGTCGAGGCAAACACTAAATGGCTCCACCTGAAAGCCGCCGACACAATTTCCGAAGCCGGCGTAACGGAAACATCGAACATAACGGTTTTAATGCCCTTTTCGCGCAGTCTGCACGAAAGTATTTCCGCAGTATTTTCCGTATTCCCGTAAACGGACGCGTAGGCGATCATAACCCCGCGGTCTTCCGGCTCGTATTTACTCCACAGCGTATATTTTGAAACAAGCTCGTTTATATTGTTACGCAAAACAAAACCGTGCAACGGGCATATCATATCAATCTGCAAAGCAGAGGCCTTATCTAACAGCGAGGCAACCTGCGTTCCGTATTTTCCAACGATATTTGAATAGTACCGCCTTGCCTCATCCATATAATCTCTCGCAAAATCCACCTCGTCGGAAAAAAGAGCGCCGTTCAATGCGCCGAAGCACCCAAAGGCGTCCGCGGAAAAAAGTATCTTATCTGTGGAATCGTAAGTAACCATAACTTCCGGCCAATGCACCATCGGAGCCATAATGAATGTAAGAAGATGTTTTCCTGTATTCAGCGTGTCGTTTTCATTAACCGTAAGAAAGCGCGAGTCCGCGTCAAGGCAATAGAACTGTTTGATAAAATCCAGTGTTTTTGTATTACCGACAATTTTTATTTCGGGATACTGCCTTATCAGTTCCAAAAGCGCGGCTGAATGGTCGGGCTCAACATGCTGCACCACAAGATAATCCAGCTTTCTGCCCGCAAGCGCTTTGTCGATATTTTCCAGAAATCTGTGCTGCACCGCTTTATCGACAGTATCAAACAGGACGGTTTTTTCATCAGTTAAAAGGTAGGAGTTATACGACACGCCGCCTGGAACGGAATAAACGCCCTCAAACATAGCCAGGCGCCTGTCATTTGCGCCGACCCATGATAAATCATCTGTGATCTTTTTTATACAATACATACAATCCTCCGTATTATGATTATATCATATGACAAATTAAAACCATTTTCTTATTTTAAAAAAAATAACCATTATAAGTGCAAGCAGGCCCATGCCGCCTAAAATAAGCGGATAACCAAATGCTAATTTCAATTCGGGCATATATTCAAAATTCATGCCGTATATTCCGGCGATAAACGTTAATGGTATAAATATGGTTGATATTATTGCAAGAACTTTCATTACCCTGTTCATCTGATGGGATAAAACGGATAAATTTACCGCCATTATGTTTGACAGCCATTCATGGTAATGATCAACCGTTACTATCGCGTTATTTAAATTTTCAGCTAAATCCTGTAAAAACGGTTTCAAAGCGTCTGTTTGTAAAAACTGTCCATGGCGGACAATTACCTGCATATTTCCCTTTAATGGTGAAACAGCCCGCTTTATTTTTAAAAGATATTTTTTGGTATCCTGAATTTCTTCAATAAATTTATAATCATTGGTTTTGTCTGCCCTGTTTTCAAAATCTTCAATATCATCTTCCAGATGATTTAACGTGAGAGAATATTCATCGACAATGGCGTCGATAAGCGCGTAGGCAAGATAATCCGTTCCCATTTTGCGGAAGGTGCTTGTATACACTATTTGTTTCCGTACCCTGTCAAATGAATCGCCGGGTATTTCCTGAAAGGTTATAAGAACCTTGTCCATAATAACCATGCTAATCTGATCTATCAGAAATTCATCTACTTCATTTGCCTGCTCTTTCTTTGCTTTTTTACCACGATAATGATGAAATTTTTTTTCACGCTGTATGGTTTTTATTGACAGGAACAAATACCCGTCAAAAAATTCAACTTTTGGCTGCTGCTCGGTATGAAGTATATCTTCTATGCTTAAGGGATGGATATGGTACATTTGTCCCAGTTTTTTTATGGCGTCAATGTCTTTTAACCCGCTGATGTTTATCCACGATAGTTTTGAATCATCCTGATAGCGCAATAATTCGTCAATGGTTGACAGACGCTCCAGATGCGCGGATTGTTCGTCAAAGCAAATTACCGACAGATCCATATCCTGTGCGGTTCTGTCCCCCACATACACAGCCTCCACAGCCGGCAGGCCACTATTACTTAAAGCCATTTTGTTTACTCCCTATTTCTTTTAATTATAACAGAGGTTTTAGGAATTCGGCACCCTCCCGTAAGTATCAGTCACCGTTTTTCACTCAATTAACTAACCAAGAAATTCATTCACAATACTCATAATACCTTGTATAATAATATTTGAATTTTTAATATTAAGGGTTTTAACCATGAAAAGAATAGTTGTAAACATGTTAACAGCCGTAATAATGGCGGCTATTCTGTGCGCCTGCGGCGGCTGTAAAAGTAAAAGCGGCGGCATCCCTCAAATAACCATGACCGTGATGCCCAATGTATATGGTAACGTGTTCAGTGCAAGTATCGGTCTTGCCGGTTCAGGCACGGCATCCATTAACTGGGGTGACGGTTCGAAGTCTCAAACGGTAACGCTTTTGGACGACGCTTTGGCATACACTCATGACTATTCCGCTGACAAGGCATCTGATATTGTCATTACCGGCGAAAACATTACAGGATTTTTTTGCGGCGACATCTATGAGTATTATTTGGAGACGCTCGATGTCAGTAAAAATCCCGCGCTGGAAGAACTGTCTTGCAGCAACAGTCCGTTAAATGTTCTGGATGTGAGCAAAAATACCGCGCTGAAAAAATTGGTATGTTACAACAACGGATTGGAGACATTAGACTTGAGCCGCAACATCGCGCTGGAATATCTGGATTGTTCCTACAATAACCTGACCGCGCTGGACGTTAGCAGAAATACCGCGCTGACAGAACTGGATTGCTCGTACAATAATCTGACAAGACTGGATCTGAGCGCCAATCCCAACCTGATTGAGCTTATCAGCATGGAAAATCCCTTTGAGCAGTCGGACGATTCGCTCACATGGCAATGCGGCGAAAACCTCATATACACGCTGAGCGGCGGCGTGCTTACCATCAGCGGCACGGGCGCGATGTATGATTACATGCCCGCCGGCGGCCCAGATCAAGAGTTCGAAGGCTTCCGTTATTACCCTATTCAAACCGTAGTGTTACCCGACGGGATCACAACTATCGGAGATTACGCTTTTGGCGGCTGCGAAGGTTTAACAACTGTCGTCATTCCGTCATCGGTAACGTCTATCGGGAACTGGGCATTTACCGGCTGTGAAAGTTTAACATCGGTTGCCATTCCAAATTCGGTAACATTAATCGGCAGTGAGGCATTTGCCGGATGCAGCAGTTTAAAAAATATCGCCATTCCCAATTCGGTGACTGATATAAGTATGTTCGCTTTTTATAACAGCGGTTTAACATCGGTTGTTATTCCAAATTCGGTAACGTCAATCGGAGCGGCGGCTTTCGCTTATTGCGGCGATTTAAC
>JAIRUC010000309.1 GCA_031254615.1 Treponema sp.
TTATCGGTTTTGTATTGTAAAATGGGTGATCATCTTACATCGTTAGGCAAAACAGAAGAAGCGAGTGAGTATTATCAAAAATTTCTGGAGGCGGCTGTACCAATTTACCAGCAGACCGGTGAGGCATCAGTGTTGTGGAATGCTATCACTACATATGATAAATTAGGGGACAATAAATACACGTTAGGGCTTTATGACGAAGCGCATTCCTATCGTTTGAAAGCATTAGAATTATTTGAACAGTATGTAAAAATGGATCCGGATGTGCAAAAATACGATTCATATTTTCGTGACAAAGTAAAACAGGGTGAAACGGAATAATAGCCGGTTTTTCAAAGACTTATGGCACAGCAAAAAACGGCTAAGGTGATATAGACAAACAGCTCAAAAGATGTTCAAAAAAGGGGTGTAAGCATAAACCTTTTCCCATCGCTCTTTACAAACCGCCGGCAATTTTGTATAATATTATTAGTTGGTGGGTTTTCTATTAATTTTCACCACGGTAAACTGTAAAGAGGCTTTTATGCGGAAAATAGCGGCGTTTTTTTTGTGCTTTACATTTATGTTTGTTTTTACAATGCCGGTCATTGCGCAAACATATAAAACCGAGCAGCGCAGCAAGGCAATTCATGTGGTGTATGACGATTCTGCCAGCATGATTGTAGATGACAAAAATGACAATATAGAAGCCAATGATGAATACCTTGATCGGTGGTGTCAGGCGAAGTATGCGATGGAAGTCTTCGCGGCAATGCTTGAAGAAAAAGACACCATGCGTGTCTATTTCATGAGCGAATTTCATCCGGAAATCGGCGGTAATATCGACCACCCCGCGAGAATCGTAATATCAGGTTCAGCGCCGGCAGTTGAAAGAGTAAATAAGATACATAATGATCCGCCTACATATTCCTTTGGTACACCATTTGATCCAGTTGTCAAAGCCTACAACGATTTAAGGAACACTGCTGCCGACACAAAATGGCTGGTGGTGCTGACAGACGGCGATTTTGATCGTTTTAAAGAAAAAAAAGTTGGTGAAAAACCGGATGAAATACCGCCTATAGATGTGGATGCTTATTTATCTCAATTTGTTAAGGAAAGTGATGTAAATATTATATTCCTTGCAATGGGCGAAGACGCTAAAAAAATAAAAGATGATCCAAACGGGAATATCTATTTTGAACACGCTAAAAACAATGATGAAATTTTAGAAAAAATTACGTTAATATGCAATCGAATTTTTAACAGAAACAAACTTAAATTTACCAACCAAAACAGGTATGAATTTTCCTTTGATATTCCCATGACGGAGCTTTTGGTATTCGCGCAGGGTCCCGGCGTAAAAGTAAACGGCATAAATGGCGGTAAGACATTCACAAGCGAAACAGTCAATGTGCGGTACAGCGAGAAAGCGACCACGAATCCGATGTACAACAATTCAAAAGTGGTTGTTTCAAAAGGCCTTACCGGCACTGTTACCACTTTCCGGAATGTGCCCAATATACCAAAAGGCTCATATAGTTTGGAGCTTACCAGCACCGGCTCGCAAATTGTAGAAATCTATTACAAACCGGTTGTTAATGTTGATATAAAACTGCTTAAGAACGGAAAAGAAGTTAAAAAACAGGATATTGAAGAAGGCCGTTACAAAATAAATTTTGGCATCGTGAATGAAAACGGGGATTTTTCCAAATCTCCGTCTAAACTGCTTGAAGAGGTTGATTACAAAGCCGAAGTTCAAAACGGAGACCGGTCATTTAAAATTAATAACGGTGATACTGTCAAACTTAACAGCGGAGACGCGGCAATAAAAGTGTCGGCGCATTTTTTGGAAATTAACACCGCAGAAAATTCCATCACTCGTAAAATTTTACCCCCGAAGCCGTTTAAGGAACGTTTCCTTGATTGGATACATGATTACTGGTACATATTTTGGCCTTTGGTTTGTCTGTTGCTGGCTATTCTGCTGTGGTGGCTGTTATGGGGGCGCAAAAAACGGTTCCCCAAATATATGTCAAAAAAGCCTGTGATAACAATAGAAAACGAATCGGGAAGCAGGATAGATTCACACAGCGGTTCTTTAAAAATAGTCAAAAAAACAAAATGGCTGCCGTTATGTCCGGAAAAGGGTACGATTATCGCTTACGCCGACGGCAGGCTTCCGTCTTTAAAAGTAAAGGCGCTTGGTAACGGTCAAATGGAACTTACAAATACAAGCAGCTTTACGCCGGATAGTCTTCACGGTATTGACTTTTTTATAAACGAGCAGCCGGTGCCGGAAGGATCAACTAGAAACAAGATAATGAGCTGTACCGCTCAGATAAAATCCATATATTACAACGCGGGTGTGGAAACAACACATATTTGTTCATTTGCTAAAAAAGGCAAGAAACGCAGAAAATAATACAGGAGGAGTAAGAAATGGTAGCACCGACTTTAATTGTAGGACTTGGAGGGATCGGATCTAAAATCACGGCAAAAATATCGGAGATGATAACCGATCCAAAGCAGAAAGAGCGAATCAATTTTGTGGTTTTTGATACTGATGTCAATGAACTTGGCAGAATTGAAAGAGAGAGCCGCAGCGGGAAAGGAAAAAAAATTATAACCGTGCAGACCTCGACCAATATGACTGTTGGAGATTACCTCCACCTTGATACGTTTACGCGGGACAATTCGTTCCCGATAAATCCAAATCTGTACCGTAAAACGCTCAGTGAAGGCGCCGGTCAGGTGCGCGCAATTTCACACCTTGCTTTTGTAACCGCAATGAAGCGAGGGTATATGGAACCGCTTGACAGCGCGATATACGACCTCTACAAACTGGAAAGCACGCCGACTACACAGGTGCTTCGCGTAATTATTGTCAGCTCATTGGCGGGTGGCACCGGTTCGGGGCTTATCCTTCCCGTTTCCATGTATATAAAGCAATTTCTTAAAACAAAGATTCAAATCCCCGGCAGCATTACCCGCGGATTCTTCATTCTGCCGGAAGTGATATTCGGCGATGTGCCTACAGAACCCATGCGGAACGCGTTTAGGGCAAATGCCTATGCCGTATTGCGCGAGTTGAACGCTTTTATCCTGAAAGCCGACGGCAATCTGCCCGAGCGGTACAAGGACAAGGTTCACCTGATGTTTCCCAAAATTGGCACGGGCGAGTTTGAGGAATATGACGTCCTACCAATGGATTTTAGTTTTATGTTTGACGCGCAAAACATCGAAGGTAAAAAGCTGAACTCTACCGAGCAATATTATGATCATGCCGCTACCTGTATCTATGCGCAGTCAATCGGTCCCATGAACACCCGCAGTAATTCATCGGAAGATAATGTAATCAGAACACTGGTGTCCGGCCAAAGCCGCAATCGCTATGCCGGCGCGGGAGCGTCGGAGCTTGTATATCCGTCCGACCATATAATCCGCTACATAGCGCTCAAATGGGCTGTGCAAACCGTATCGGAACATTGGTCCAAATTTGATCGCGATATTAAAAAACAGAGCAGTGAAAACAATAAGGCAAGATTAAAAGGGTTAAATGTAACCGAGCTTGATCCTGCTACGGAATATATTAAATTGGTCGATATGGCTGCGGCAGACGGGAACGCTTTTGCCTTGTTCACACGGAATGCCTCATACCGTTTTGACAAAGACGGGTTTACCGAGGTTGGGAAAAAATGGACCGAATACAACGAAGCGCTTTTTAAATATGTTAAACATATCGCGACAACCGGCCAGAGTGATATAGACAACCAGCGAGGGACGGCGGAGAGCTCGGTGGAGGCGCTCGCTGCCAGCGAAAAAGTTGAAGACATCGCGGAAAATTTAAAAGCAGCCTACAGTTCTCTTATATCTTATAGAGATATGGTAACCCGGCGTGTCGATGATATAGGTAGGGTATCCTCTTATCAGCTTTTTCAGTCTACCAAAGACGAAGATACTACAAGCGGGGAACGTCCGACACAGATTGAATCATATCTAAGGGATAACAGCAAAGAGTTTATGCACCCAAACGCCGCGCGCTATTTCCTTTATCAAACATTGCAGACTTTGCTTATAAAAAGCAAAGAGATAGAGAAGAAAAGGAAGCTTGCCGAAGATTCGTTTGCGAGCTTTGAAACACAGTTTGACGATTTTGACGGTGATACCCCCAATGTGGTTGAAAGTGTTGACGATTTCGCGCGCAAGATTGAAGACGCCGGATTTTGGGCACACCACTTTACTAAAAAATACAAGGGAAAAATCAGCGAGGCTAAAGAACAGTACCAAACACTGCTTGGAACTATTGCCGATTATCGTGTTATTGCGCCTTATGCCAAGGTGCTTGAGGGTGCGGTGAACTATGTCAGAAGCCTGTGCGAATCGTTTGAAAAATTTTATAATTCATTTGACGCCAATGTACAGGAACTCCAGCGGCAGATACAGACTTCCGAAGAAAAATACAGTCTTAGAAAAGGCAGCGCTGTCCGTTATGTCTGTACTTCCAAAAAATGTCTTGACAAGTTTTACGAAAAAATGGAGTTTACCGGAAACGCGCTTAGCATTCCGGGTGAGCTCTGTGCGCGGATATACAAACAGGTAAGACTCTATTCTGTTTCTCCGGATGTTAAGACGGGTACGTTCTTCAAGGATATATTTGACAATGATATTCTGGGGCATTTCCAATCTTCCGTAATGGCGTCTTACAGTCAGGATATTAAAATGGATATCATCCGCGCGCTGGAAGTGGAAGCCGAATATGAGGCAGAAATAGGGGAGCGCGATCATATTAACGATTATGTCAAGAAAGTTATCAGGGATACAAAAAAACTCTCCGATCCCTTTATCAACCGGCCTGTGGGTGAAGAACCTGTACTTATCAACGCCTGTGCCTTCAACAAAAAACTAAAAGGTGTAGACAACCCGCTGAGGGCGGATTTTGTGAAAGCCGAACTGAAATCCTTTGGCGGTGTGGAATGTGACGATGATGAAATTTCCACGGAAAGGGTCTTGTTCTACAGCGCTATATATGGGTTGTTCCCCTATGATCTGCTTAAGTTTTCGCCGGAGCAAAAGACTAAAACGGTTACGCTGGAAGCCGGCGAATACAATAAAGCATACTTTGACATGATAGACCGCATAGGGTCGAACCCTCTTGATACCAAAGTAATCACGCCGCACCTCCAT
The DNA here is from genome assembly GCA_031254615.1 of Treponema sp. Taxonomy (GTDB): domain Bacteria; phylum Spirochaetota; class Spirochaetia; order Treponematales; family Breznakiellaceae; genus WQXQ01. The sequence continues at coordinate 5,167 of JAIRUC010000309.1, forward strand.
AAACATTGGCACCTTATTTCCGAAATGCCGGACCTGAGCGAAGAACAACAGAAAAAACTTGAGAAAAAAATCTATGAAGCTCTTCTGTATGGAATTCTGTACGGGTGGATCAGATATGAGAGCGCCGGTAACAAATCTAAATACAGGCTATGGCTGAATGGCAGTAATAAAGAAACCCCGCTTGATGTTTCAAACGGAACGCCATGTGATCACTTTTATGAAATTGTCGACGCGTTAACCTGCAATCCGGTGATTGTCAATGATTTGCTGAACGCCGCCCGGAATAAATTTGAATCGGAACGCAAGCGTAATGTTACAAATTTTGAGCAAAGCGCGTTATACGAAGGTCTTCAAAACCTTGAATTGCAGGAAATTTCCGGAGATAATCGCAATATGAGCATCTTTGGTATTGCCATGGCGTTTAAGGTGACAATGCCCCCCGATGAATTTATTGATGAGCAGGGGCTGTTGCTGCTGGAAACCATGATGGAAATATTATACGAGCATGTTACAAAATTAACTTCCGAAATTGATCGTGACAGTACATACCAAAAATTGGTAAAAGATCAACTTGAGCGGTTCAAACAAAATTTAGGGCTATATGACAAGAAGTATACGGCTGCAGTACAGGATTACCTCCGTCAGCTTTTGCATATAGTCATAAAAGATTTTCACGACAAAGATTTTATCGAGGCGGAAATGGAAGTTGACAAGTATTCAAAGGAATATTTTTCAGGCAGCGCGAAGCAATCTCACAAAATTCCGCATAAAAAGGAAGCGGATCAAGAAGGGGAATAATTGAACTTTGCATACCGTTATAATAACAGACCCGGATACTACCTCCAAATTTGCTAAACATCAGCATTTGTTCGCTCCTTTTCTGATCGAACATGGCGGAAGTATATGCCATTGTACATGGCATAAAGGCGGCGCTGATATAGATAAAGCTGTTCCCGAACTGTATCCGGCAATTAAAAATCATCCGGAATGGCGGGCGATTATTCTTGTTCATTCTTCACAGGAAGATTTATACGATCCCAATAACCCTTTTGATTTTAAATGTAATCACAGAATCAATGAAGGGGAGTTTCTTCTTAAGGATAATCCTGAACCCTTGGTCAGCCTTACGCACATGCTGGCCGGATTACCATCACTGGGCGTTAAAGGTTATGAAACAGGTTACGTTTCTTACAATGAAAAAACCGGCGCGTTTAAGGAATGTACATATAAGGGAAGTAATCAGCCTATTCTAAGAAGCCATCTTGAAAAATACATTTTGGATGAAGCTAACAAAAAGGCTCAAGAGTACAGGAAGAAAGGAAAGAATGTTGAACAGGGCGATTGGGATGAATTCAGAAAAGATGCTAAAAATAGATTTATAGCTATGCATTTTAAAGGATTCGAAAATAGAAAACCAAAAGTAGTTGAAGTACCATACTCACCTGATGAAAAAGCCAAATATAAAGAACTTACGGGAAAATATGCGTTTAAGGAAAACCGGCCTGTCGAAGTGTTGCTTTTATCAATCAGGGAACAATACGCTTCTGATGACCGCGAAGAAACCATGGAGACAGTCCAGCGCGCATGGAAGTTTCATGATGAAGCGGATAGTTCTGACTTTTGGAAGGTTTACGCCAACACATGCCGCTTTTTGTGCTATGACCTTATTAACACCGAACATACGTTGTATTCACGCGAACTTTGGCGGTTTTTTCTTTTAACACTTACGTTAGCCGCAAATCAATTTCCCAGTGACGCGCTGCAGGCATACCACCTGTACAAAGCCGATCTGCAAATAGATTCCGCAGAACTTGGGCGTGTGTACGGCAGCTATCTTGAGAATCTTGTGTCGTTTCAGAGAATTGTAAAGGATCGTATGTCGCGTGTTTCAAAATTAACGCAGGATAAAAAAAAGGAGCTTGTGCCGGCGCAGCATATTTCAGTCAACTTCTCGCAGATCGAAGAGGGCGATGTAAAAGCAAAAAGTGATAAAATAGGACTTTCCGGTGATTGCCCGGTAAGCGAAGCGCGGTTTTGGCATGAGCATATTCAGGGGACCAGGCAGACTATAGAAAACATACTATCCGCCCCGCAGGAAATTGTAGCGGAAAAGGCGCTTGAAACACGCCGAACTATAGATATTTTTACAGGCAAAGAGCAGGTGCTTGACCGTTTTCAGGTTGATCGTATCCGCAAACGCATTGACGAACTTGAATCGCAGATAATGAACACCGAATTATACAGTATGTTGGATACCGATACCTATAAAGCGGAGGTTGCAAAAGCCGGTGATGCCGTAAGTAAATATATAAAGATTCGCATAACAAAACGTAATGTATTGCTTGTATCTTTGGGGTCTATGCTTGTCTTTTTTTGTGGATTTATTCCATACTTAATCAACTCCGCCAAATTTAGCAGGGCTGCATTCGGTGCGGCTTTTGGGCTTGTGGTTATAGCTCTTATTCTGCTTGCCGCAGGGGCTTTGCTGACCCTGTGGTTTTTACGCCGCAAACTTATAAAAAAAATAAAAGCGTATAACAAAGATGTAGAAACTATTTTTGAACGTATAAAAAAGAGCGCTCCTGTTTTTTCCGGCTATTTATCTGATATTTGTACATATATGTACGCCAGATCTCTTCTGTCCGGCGTAATTCTAAAAAAAGATAATGATAATTCTGTTGCGGCAAAACTAAAGGCGCATCTTGTTTATATGGAAAGTGAAATAGAAAGGGATAAAACAATCTGTTCTTTGTATGGGCTGCCGCTTGATGCTTTTGCAGGGGAAGGTTCTTTTATAAATATAGATGATGCATTGCTGGAGGAATGGCCATCCGAATGCCGGTTCTACGAGCTTCCCCCCTGCATGGAAAAAAATACGATGAAGTTATTAACTTCGCCGATAAAACAACAAACCAGGAATATTTTAACAGCCAATAAAAATAATGAATGGCATCAAAATGAAACAGGCATCACCCTTGACGCGCCGTATAGCTTTATCGCGGGCATAAACCTCGTGCGCGAGGAGCTGTATGACCGCAGGGAAGGGGCGTAGCCGTGCCGAATTTTCTGTCTGAGTTATCAAGAATTCTGCTCGCACTCGCTCCGTTTATCGCAATTCTCCTGCTGTCCGGCAAGGTGAACCTTTCCAAACCAAAACGTTC
>JAIRUC010000103.1 GCA_031254615.1 Treponema sp.
GGCAATAGTAATAATCCCGTAATATTCGCAATTCCCCGCACATGGTTTTCACCTGTAAGGGCTGTTTGATTTTTGGCTTTTTTAAGGGGTGTCCGCATTTCGGACAGTTTTTTTTACACCTGTATCCACATTGTCGGCTAATTCCGAAGTGGCTTCATTTAAAGCCGTTTTCACATTGTTTTGATTTTCAAGCAGGAGTTTTTCTATCACGTTTATATCGAAACCTTCCTGATTAGAACTGTTTTCAAAGGTTTCAAAATATCTGTCTATCTCCTTGCCGAGGGTTTCTTTCAGTTTAGTTTTTTGCTCGTTAATATTTTTTATCATTGGACACAGCTCCTTTTTTCAATAATATCATCTTCCAACTGTTATGTCTACCGCTTTTTGTTCCTACACGAAAATTTGCTGCACCCAATCGCCATAAGAATATTGATTTCATTGAAAGGGTGTGTTATAACCCGAGTTTGCCACTTGTGAAGTAATAAATCCGCCTGTGCAGGGGTAGAGAAGCCCCTGCACAGGCGGATTTATGCCTTGTTTGCTGATGTTTAAAATTTTTGATAAAATATACCTACAAAATATGCCTACATGAAATTTTTGATGTTTGTTTTTATCTGTTTGAGATCGGCTCGGCGGAAAAATTTTAGGGGTATGTTAATACCAAATGCGTCAAGAATCAGCTTGAGATCCGGGTCGGCGGTGTTCATAAATTTAAAATAATCGCCCGGCAACAGCTCAACCTGCCATTTGTTGAGGGCGCTCTGTATGCGCTCGCCGGAAAGCCCCATCGTCCAGGAAACACCTTTTTGCCCGGCGCTTGGAACGACGCCGGAACTGACGACTCTATTTTGAATAATTCTCATAACAGTGAGGGCGATCATGCAAATCAAGAGATGAGCTTTGACGTGTTCAGGGTTTCTGACGAACAGCGGGCGGGTATTTAAGTCGCCTTTCATAATTCGGAATTGGTTTTCTATTTGACTTAAACCATGGTATTTTTCAATTATTTCTTTCTCGCCCATGGTAAGCTCTGACGTAACAAGCTGATAATATCCAAAATTTTTTGTGTAAGCCTCCACCTTGCTTTTGTCAATCATTGCCCTCAGTTCGGATGAATTGATGATTTCGCCGGTGTTCTTGTTCACCATGTTTTTATCTAAAAATTTACGCAAGCTTTTAGCTTGAACGGCGGTAATGCGAAAATTTTCGGGCGTTTCCATAAGCCTGTCCAACAACTCAAGGAACGATTCGTTTTCTTTAAGCCCTCTTTTGGCAAAGTTTTCGCTCCAATAGATAACGACCTTTTCCGTTATCTCACGCGACTGACCGTGTTCGTCCTTGACGGTTTTTCTGACGGTTCTGCTTTTGTATTTGAATGTGTCGCTCTCGCAGATAAACCCGTCATCCGAATACGCCCATTCCCGTTCTGCGGCGTTGCTTTTGAGCAGGCTTTTCGCCATAATATACCCGTTGCCGTTATCTGTAACATGAAAAATGTTAGGGTAGTTGCATATGCCGCGGTCGGCTATGAGGATAAACCGTGATAATTCTGTATTGTCAATATTTTTAGAAAGAGCGGTTTTTAAAGTCAGGTGATCGAGGGTGTTGCCGGGGAAGCAGGAGACGGCTATCGGAAGTCCGTTGCTGTCCATAAACAGCCCCATTTGAACGATAGGCTGCTTGCGCTCTTCCTTGCAAACTCCCATCTTTCGCAAGCCTTGTGATAAAACCGTGCCGTCTTCATCGGTTTCGTCCTCGTCCGGGTCTTCGATTTCATAGTAGAAATTGGTAACGTCGTAAAAGATAATATCGGTGTTTCTATCAGACTTTTTCATAAGATTGGTGTTCATTCTCCGGATAATCTTATCATGGTTACTCGCAATAAAGTCTAATGTATCATAGATATTGTCTGGGTTGTATCCATCAGTAATAATCGGTTCGTAATAATCGCCGTTTTGCTTAACTGTGGCAAGCTTCGACACAGGGTTTAAGAGTCTGCCGAAAATCATCATTTTGGCAAAGCTGTACACATCATATTGAAGTTTAGTAAACCCTTTGTATGAGGAGAAAAAATAGTTCAGCCCCAATTCTTCTAATATGCGTTCCAACAGAACATGAGAAAACAGCTTAGGGTTTCCGATACATGCGGGGTCGCCGTCTGTGTAGTGAAAATTATATCGTTTGAGCGGAGCGTGCTTTTCACAATAGGGTTCGATAAAATCTATCAGCGGTTGTCCCGCTTTGAAGGATTTTCTTAATCTCTCAACATAGTCGGGCATGCCATCGTCATACTTATCCAGAGGGCCAATATTGAGAACGGCTCGCTTTTGGGAAACCTTTTTCCCGGCAGCATTTTTTACTTTGACCGAATTAACAAGACGAAGATACGGCTTTCCGCTATTTTTGAAAACGTCAATAAACATTGCTGCTCCTTTCTCTGATATACGTAATATACCTACTAATTTATTATACTATATCCGAAAGAAAAAAGCAAGGGTTTTCCTTGCAAGTTCACAGTTTGTTTACAATTCTTTTCGCTTATTTCGGATGGTTAAGTGGCAAACTCGGGAAGATACGCGAATATAACCATAGTTTTTCATAAGCTCTTTTACTCCTTTGTTATTTTTATTTTCGTTATAAAAAAATACTTGAAATTTTTACAAAGATGTGCTATACTATTTAATGTGGAGGGCTATA
>JAIRUC010000109.1 GCA_031254615.1 Treponema sp.
CTCATTGCTTACAGCCAGCGTTCCTTCACCTAACATAAAAATCCCGTGCGGAAACCCCGGAAGACTTATACTGCCAAGCGCATACGGGCCGATAACAATTCCCGCTATTAATTCCCCCAAAACCTGAGGTATTCTTATTTTTTTTGCCAGTTTCCCGAAAAACCGGACCGCGAATAAAATTATCCCTATCTGAAGGGCTAAAACTGCCATTAACTCACTTATGGATTCTGATTCTCCACCCATATATTCCTCCGTAAAAATAAACTAAAACAAAAATGGAAAAACGCAGGGTCTAGATTCTGAGCACTTGCGGAATTACATTTTTAATATTTGAAAAATCTGTTGACTTTATATGTATCGAGAATGCGGCAAAATATTCACCATCGTTGTAGATTTCAGCAGGTAACATACACAAAATCCCGTTTTGCGTGGCGGAAAAGGAAAACCTGTTGGCTCTGCATACATTAGCCGCTTCCGCAAGCCAAATAATATGGTCTTGGGTAAATATGCTGGTTAAATACGGCATATTTCCGCCTAATTCAGTTTTGTGGGGTATTTCAGACGCTAAAAAAGCAAATGTCCCAAAAACAGCAAACACAAGAATTGCCGCTATAATGGGGTTGGACTGTCTTTTCCCCGCTAAATGATGCATATACGGATTATATCAATTTTGAAAAAATGCTTCAAGAACGAGGTAGGCAAAATGTAGACTTAAGGGTTGGTAATATGCAGTCAGTCAGGGCGGGGCGCGCCGGAAAAATTTATGGAGAACCCGCCTATAGAGCCGTCGCTTCGCTAGTCTCCGGCGGAGAACTCATAAAATGTTTTTCCGGCATGCGCCCCGCCCTGCATGACTGCTTACAACTAATGTTGGGCATACATTTCTAGCGGCGCAGGGGGAATTTGTTGGAAATATGTTACATTTGCCTATACGCTGCATCTGGCGTACCCATGTCACCTAACGACACTATGAAAAAGCGATAGCTGCTATCATTGCGTCTACCGTGCTATGACAATTGTTTTGCACCATCGATGACGCAAAACATTAAATCATGTTATGGTAGTCTACGTTTAAAAATAAATTCATCCCCAGCACCAGGAGCACCAATACATTCCCAACCTTCTTTACCTAAGTTGTTCATAGTAGGGACTAAATCTGCGTAATCATCAGCTCCTCTGACTGAATAAAGATTTAAAACCCTATACTCCCAACGAACACTTGGACTATTCTGTGAAAAAGCTAAAACTGTCACAAATGCCAATAAGCAAACCACCATTAATGAGATAATAATTTTTTTCTTCATAATAGAATCTCCTTTGCAGTGTTTATGTCCCTGCTGACATATTTAAAATTTCCATACGGAAATTTATTTACAAGAAAGCCAAATTTGTACTCTCTTATGGTTAGTATTGCTCTCTTTCAGATAATTGTCAAGTCCAATCTATAAAATGACAATAAATCAAGGTTTAACCGCCGATTTATTACAATGAAATCAAAGTTACGGCATATTTTAGCTACAAATATTCGGAATCATAGGCAATTATTGGGCTTTTCACAGGCAAAATTAGCCGAGAACGCCAATATTGCATCTGCTTATGTTGCGATGATTGAACTGGAGAAAAAATTCCCTTCGGATGAAGTATTAGAACGTATAGCCAACGCATTAAAAATTGACCCTACCGAGCTGTTTTCTACAACTTGTTACCCTGTGGAAGAAATAAGAAATTTACAAAAATCTGTATTAGATGGCATTGCTCAAGTAGTAAATACCCAAATTAACAAATTTGAAAATAAATATCGAGGATAATTGCCGCCTGCCGCAGGCAAAATTCGAAACCTTGAAATATTATCTTTTTTTCTATATCATAAATCCCATAGGAGAACCCCCATGATGCTTACAGAACTAGCCGCCCCCATTGCCGATTTATTAAAAAAAACTAACGAAACATGGAGGCGTCTTTGAAGACGCGGAATTCGCACAACGTATAGCCGAAATCGAAGCGAAAACCGCCGAACCCGGTTTCTGGAATGATCAGGAAACGGTCGAGAAAACAATGGCTTCGCTTAAAAGTCTTAAAAACCGTTATGAGCCGTGGAAGGCGCTTCGTGAAGAAGTAGTCGATTTGCATACCCTTCACGAACTTGCCGTGGAAGCAAATGACGAAAGTGAAGCCGCCGGCATAGAAAGCTCTTTTAAAAATTTAACGGCAAAATATGAAAAGTACAATTTAGTTGAACTTATGGCAGGCGAGATGGACAGAAGCGGCTGCTTTCTTACTGTTCATTCGGGAGCAGGTGGAACGGAAGCCTGCGACTGGACGCAGATGCTCTACCGTATGTATCTTCGCTGGGCCGAGCAAAAAGGTTTTTCCGTTGAAGAAGTTGATCAGCAGGAGGCCGAAGGGGGGCTGAAATCCGCTACCTGCCGTATTGACGGGGAATACGCCTACGGTTATTTGAAAGGCGAGTCCGGCATTCACCGGCTTGTAAGGATCAGTCCGTTTGATGCAAATGCCCGCAGGCATACGTCCTTTGCATCCGTTTACCTTTTTCCCGTTATTGATGATACAATTGAAGTGGAGATAAGACCCGAAGATTTGCGCGTGGACACTTACCGTTCCGGCGGCGCGGGCGGACAGCATGTAAACAAAACGGACAGCGCGGTTCGTTTTACGCATCTTCCCACAGGTATCGTAGTTGCCTGTCAGAACGAGCGCAGTCAGATTAAAAACCGCGCGACAGCGATGAGTATGCTCAAAGCAAGGCTTTATGAACACTACAGGCAGGAGAAGGAAAAAGAAAACGCGAGATTTTCACAGGAGAAAAAAGATATTTCATGGGGGCATCAGATACGCTCCTATGTGTTTCAGCCTTATACAATGGTAAAAGATTACAGAACAAAGGTTGAAAAGGGAAATATTCAGGCCGTGATGGACGGCGATATTGATCCGTTTATCGAGGAGTATCTTAAATTTGCGTGGCGGAACGGAAACGTTCAGCCTGATTACGATGAAGAAGACGAGGATGAGGATTAAGAGGCGTATGAAAAGCAAAATTTGCATTTTGGTTTTTATTTTTATTTCTCTTAACACGCAGTTGTTTGCGCTTGGAAGATCCGAAGAAGACGCCGAAGTTAAAAAACTGAATAACGAATGGGTACTTTGCGTTACTGATTTTGACGTTAAGGCTCTGCCTCAAAGTAAATTGTCTGTCGCCAGTGTAATCACAAGAAAAGTTGTAGAGCGGCTGAACGAAATAAGTTTCCGTACCCGCGTGTCCCCCGAATACGCTTATTACGAAGGATATGAATGGTACCGTGCGCGTTCAACCGCGGCAAAAAGTCTTTCCGCCAAACTGGATGAACGCTCCCTTTTAATTTTTAACGGAGAGCCGAATTGGCGGTACAAGCAGAATCTTGCGCGCGTTGACGCCGATATAGAAAAACTTACCGCCGCTTTTGAGGAAATCGACAAAAATGCGCCGGTTATTGAAAACGAACCTGTATTTAAGTTAACAGCGGGTAACACGTCTCTTACGTATCCTGAGCCGCCCAAGGAAGGAAACGAGTATAAATTCTGCAAAGACCAAAAAGCCGACGCGTTTCTTGCGGGTAAAGTAATTGATTTCCACGGCAGGTATCAAGTTTCAGTTAAACTTTATGTAGTTTATACAAAATCGTTTATATATGAAGACAGCATTATTTTTTCTCCCGATGATTTGGACAGTGCGTTAGAAGAAATTATATCAAAATTGATGCTGACAGTTTCAGGAAGCAGGCCGGCGGCGATAGCTGTAAAGGCCGAACCGGAAGATACGTTGGTTCTGATAAACAAGTCCTTTGCCGGCAGGGGGGATATCGGAATTATAGAACGAGCGCCGGGAAAATTTATTATTACCGCTTCGGCAAATGAACATGAAAGTATAACTGTAGAAACAGAACTTGCCGCGGGAGAAATTGCCGAAATACAAATAAATCTTTTGCCGCAGGAATTCGGTAATGTGGAAATTCCCGGAACTTCCGATGGTTCAACTGTTTATCAGGGAGCGTTGTATGTGGGAGAAACTCCGCTAACGCTGCGCCTGCCTGTAAATATTCTGGAGTATGTCGAGATTGAAAGAGGCAACAAACAGAAAGGGACGGCGGTTTTTCATACGCCTGACGATATTGATACAACTCTTTCTCTGCCTGTAAAAACCAGGACGCCTCCGGCGAAAGGGCAGGTAGAGAAGGCGCGCAGTATGTTTTACTGGTCGTGGGGCGGCGTGTGGATTTCGGGCATTGCCGCATGGATCGCTTATCACACATACTCAAGTTCAAATTATGCGCTTAGCTATGGTTTTTATCAGACAAATACGTTTGACCAAAAGTTTGCGGATGATAATTCAAGAATGTACTATATAAGCATGGGAAGTATTGTAGCGGTCAGCGCCGCCGCGGCATATTGGGTATTTAGCCTTAGCAGATATCTTTATGTTGCAAACCGTGGTTCTACGAAAGTTCAAAAAACAGGCAGGACTAAGTGAAATTCGGCGAAAGGATAAAAAACTTTTTTACAGGCGGTTTTTCCGCAAATTCTGCCGTGTCAGATGAATTATTTGATGATTTGTGTGATGTGTTGATTGAAGGGGATTTTGGCGCCGAGCAGGCGTATAAGACTGTAGAACTGTTAAAGGCTCAATGTAAAAAAGAAAAAGTGCAGGATGTGCCGTTAAAACTTGCCGAAATACTTGAAGATGAACTACTCAAAGCAAAACCGCCCGAACCTGTTTTTTCGGTATCCGCTAAAATTACCGCAATACTTGTTTTGGGAGTAAACGGCGTCGGGAAAACCACAACCGCCGCAAAACTTGCGTCTTTATTTAAAGAAGAATATAATAAAAAAACAATTCTTGCCGCCGCGGATACATTCAGAGCGGCGGCTATTGATCAATTAAAAATTCACGGGCAAAGACTTGATATGCGTGTAATTGCCCATAAGCACGGAGGCGATCCGGCGGCGGTAGTTTTCGACGCGCTGGAAGCCGCAATCTCCGGCGGCGCGGATGTTGTCATCGCCGATACTGCCGGAAGAATGCACACAAAATCCGCGCTGGTAGAAGAATTGCGCAAGATTGACAGGGTAGTGGAACAAAAAGCGGGTTCTGCGCGTTATCTGAAATATCTGGTACTGGACGCGACTACCGGAAAAAACGCTTACGCGCAGGCTGAAGTTTTTCATTCTGCGGTTGCGCTGGACGGAGTAATATTGACCAAGTACGATTCTACCGCCAAGGGCGGAGTGGTTTTTTCTTTGGCATCGGGATTACATTTACCTGTGGTGTATCTTTGCACAGGAGAAAAATACGGGGACATTGAAGTTTTTGATCCCCATAAATATGCGAGGGAATTTGCGGGAATTCAGTAAAAAATTAGTATGCGCCATTAAAACGGCATATACTAATGCGATAGGCGGCACAAAAAGGCTGGCTTATCTTTTAATACCAATTATTTTTCTCGTTTTGCTTTTTTCCGCAGGTTTTATCGCCCTGACGCAGGAATCGCCTTTTCAGGTAGACGATTTCGCTGCGGAAAATGAAGAAGGCGAATCAATCGAATCAGATGAAGATTTTTTCCCCGATTATGATTTTTACAGGGAAATTCCCGAATGGGTAAAGCCCGCCCGCTGGTTTCGCTCCAATTCGGGAGGAATGGCTATTGAAGAAATGCAGTCAAGAATCGCGGCGTTACGCAGCGAATACGCGCTTGTTATTGATTTTACAAGTGACGAGGAACTGCCCGAATACCTGTTAGAATATTATGATGACCGGTATTTTATTGAAATACGCACGCTTTACAAAAACGGCGAAGAAGACCGCACTCAATGGATATTCAGGGACGAAAACGGCGGGGTAAGGCTTATCGCAGTTTTATTTGAAGCGGCGGAAAGTGAAGAAATAGATGCAGATAACGAAAATATTGAAATTACATTTGTTGATGAAGATACAGCCGCTGACAATGACGAAGCCGCTGTTATTCAAAATACAGACAACGAAATCGTTGAAATTGCCGCAATCGAAAGCGATGTTATTGAAGATGAAAATCTGGAAACTGAAACTGAAATTAAAGTGTCTCCCGTCAGAAGGCGTGACCCGGCAAGCGGATTTATCGAGATTTATGATGAAAAGTATCATTTAACAGCAGAGTACAGATTTTCCGATAACGCAGGTAATAGCTCCGGTGAAAAAAGTAAAATTGAATATTATTACAACGACAGCGTGAAAGTAAGCGCACAGACAATGTTATGGGACGATGATTCGATAGAGTATATACAAGCCTACACCGATTATTACCGTTATAACCGTTCGTCATTTCTGCGCGCCGTAGAGCGTGTTTTCCTGAAAGACCAGCAAATTACATCTACGGATGATGTTATACGAATTTCTTTTCCTGGCAATATTCTGGATGCGGCAAAAAATAGTCTTTTTATGGGTGAAAAATTTAATTCATACCCGGAATTTTTTGGCGATCTTTTTGTAGCGCAAGATTCAAGACTCATATTTACAACCGATGAAAGGGGAAGGGTATTGGAACAAACCCTGATTAACAATGATGAAGAAAATACGGTTATCTGGAAAATTGTAAATGTATGGTCGTCACAGGATCGAATTCTGAGCATCACCAAAACAGAAGGTGAAACAGTGCTTTTGGCAGAGTATGTTTATGACAAAAACGGAGAAAGAATTCTGGAGAGAAATATAAAAGACGGCGCTTTGGAACGGGTTGTCCGCTCGGAAGGCAAAAAAGATATAGAAGAATTGTATTTAAATAATGTCGTTGTACTGCAGGCCGTTTGGGAAGACGGAAGAAAAATATCCGAATCAAGGGTTAGAAAAAATTGAAAAACAGATGGGTTTTGTTTGTAGCATCACGGTACATTTCCAAAGGCCGGTCGAATTCTCCGATTCTTGCAGTCCTTGGAATCGCTTTCGGGGTTCTCGCGTTAATTGTAATAATCGCGGTGATGAACGGATTTCAGCTTGGTTTTATCGAAAGCATTGTTGAAATATCATCGTATCATCTGCGTCTGGATTCTGTTCCCCCTGACAAGGTTGTGCAGGCGCAGGAAACAGTGCTGCAAGTTCCCGGAGTAAAGGCGGCAGTCCCCTTCAGGGAATTTCAGGCTCTTGCAAGAGGAAGAAGATCGGGACAACAGGCAGTTGCGGTAAGGGGTGTTCCGCAAAATGCGCTTGAAACAGACAAATTAATGTCTGCAAAGCTGGAGTTTGAGGACGGCTCTTTTGATATTTCCGGCCATGATTCTGTTTTATTGGGAACAGAACTGGCAAGAAGGCTTGGGCTTGGCGTCGGAGATTATGTGACAATGTTTTCGATTTCGGGAATATTATCAGCGGAAGATGAAAGCGGCCTTGATGAATTTACAATAACCGGAATTTTCAGAACAGGTTTTTATGAATACGACTGCAGTTGGGCGTTTATTAATATCGAAAACGATTCTTTTTTAGCGGATGACAGCGGTATAAAGTTAGGTGTAAAAATTACAAATCGTTTTCAGGACAGGGTTGTTCTGGACAGGGTTAAGAAAAAATTTTTGCAGACAGACGGTTTTGAAGACGTAAAATTTTCAAGCTGGCGTGATTATAACCGCTCTTTTTTCGGCGCGCTTAGAACGGAAAAACTTTTTATGTTTATCCTTGTGGGGCTTATTTTTATTGTAGTGGGACTTAATATTTTTCAGTCGCAAAGAAGGGTAGTTTTGCAGCGCCGTGAAGAAATAGGTTTGCTTCGCGCCATTGGCGGCAATGAGAGAGCAGTCCGTTTTGTTTTTGTCTGCGACGGGGCTATTATCGGGCTAACAGGCGCAAGTGCTGGGCTTATTTTCGGGCTTGTTATTGCATCCAATATTCCTCAATTTTTTTCGTTGATAGAAAGTATTGTAAACGCTTTTATCGGCCTTCTTAATATACTGGCTGGTTTTTTCGGAGCGGGGCAGGCCGAAAACTTTGCTGTTTTTTCACCTGCGATTTTTTATATTAAAGAAATCCCTTCGCGGATTTTGCCTATGGAAGTGATATTAATTTTTATGTTTGGTTTTCTTTCCGCTCTGGCCGCAGCATGGTTTGCGTCACGAAAAGCGGCTAAAATACAACCGGCGGAGGTGCTGCGTTATGAGTAATATTCTTGTCAGGGTGGAAAACATAGTAAAAAATTATGTTTCCGGGACAGAGACCCTTCATATTTTAAAAGGCATAAACTTTCAGATAGAAGAGGGAAAGTCCGCGGCGATAACAGGGCAGAGCGGAAGCGGCAAAAGCACTCTGCTTAATATCATCGGCGGACTGGACCGCACCGACGAAGGAAATGTCTTTATCGGCAATGATGAAATTACTTCCCTTTCCGAAAAAGAAATGTCAGCTTACAGATCAAAACGTGTCGGCTTTATTTTTCAGTTTCATTATTTGCTTAAAGATTTTACCGCCCTTGAAAACATAATGATTCCCGCCTACATAGCCGGAATGAAAAAAAAGGACGCAATGGACAAGGCAAAAGCGCTCCTTGTCGATGTAAACCTTGAAGAGCGCGCCGGCCATTTCCCCTCACAGCTTTCCGGCGGAGAACGCCAGCGCGTTGCTGTCGCGAGGTCAATGGTAAACGATCCCGCGCTAATTCTTGCGGACGAGCCGACAGGAAATCTGGACCCTGTGAACAGCGATATCGTTTCCGAACTGCTATACGCCGCCGCGCAAAAAAGAGGCAAAACTTTAATTGTTGTTACGCATGATCAAAAAACGGCGGCAAGGGCAGTGAGCCGCCTTGTTCTGGAAAACGGGCAGTTATCACAGGGGCAGATACTTTGAAAAAGAAAGCCGCTTTTTTTGTTGCGTTAAGGTATCTGTGGGGCAGGGCCAATGAAGGCGGACGCTATCTGCGCGGAGCTGCCGCGGGAATTGCCGTAAGCCTTGTACCGATTATCGTAACATTGATAGTAGCGGACGGCATGATAAGGGGAATAACAGACCGCTATATTGAGTTGGGAACGGGGCATTTGCAGGTTTTTGAAACACATTTTTCCGAAAACGCAGAAGACACGATTGAAAAAATAAAAGCCATGGACGGCGTAAAGGGAGTGTGGCCGGAAATGCGCAGTACCGGAGTGCTTGCCGGGAAAGGCGGAAAAACCGGCGTAACAGTGCGCGCCGTAGAACCTTCGTTCTGGACAGACCCGGACAGCGCCCGCTTTTTAAAAATTATTGACGGCGCGCAAAAACCGGAAACAGACCGCGACATTTTGTTAGGTGAAACTCTTGCCGCCAATACCGGCGCAAAAATAGGGGATACCGTCCGCCTTATGACAATACGAAACGCGGGAGGCCGCCAGCTTCCTGTAACGACTCCGTTTGTCGTGCGGGGCATATTGTCATGCGGCTACAACGAGCTTGACGCTTTGTGGTGCATTATAAGTTTTGACGGCGGGAAGCGCGTTCTCTCTGCGGAACAGTCTTCATCCAGCATGATTGTCAAAATCGACGACCCTTATAAAAAAGCGGATGATTTTGCATGGTCGCTGTATGTTAATTTGGGGTCAGGTTACAGCGTATACACATGGAAGGAGCTTTTGCGCTCACAGTACAGTTCGTACGAATCCACAAGACAGCTTCTTTTGTTTATTATGGCGTTGATCGTAATCGTCGCGGCAATAAATGTCTCTTCTTCTACAAGTATGCTGGCTCTTGAGCGTAACAGGGATATCGCCATTTTAAAAGTTTCGGGAGCGGACATAAAAGGGATAACCGGTATTTTCCTTTGGGGCAGTTTTCTTACAGGCATTACAGGCGCTGTTATAGGCATCTCTCTTGGACTGTTAATCGGGGTTAATATCAATTTGCTGATTCGCGGCCTTGAAAAAGGTTTAAGTTTTTTCTCGTATCTATTCCATGGCGGGGAGGTAAAAATACTCGACCCAGGTTTTTATCTTGAAACAATCCCAATCATTATAGACCGGACTGCGGTTTTATTAATTGGAATTTTCGCGGTTCTCTGTTCCGTGCTCGCTTCATGGATTCCCGCCCGCAGAGCTGGAAAACTGAAACCGATGGAGCTGTTAAGAAAAACTTAATTATGAAATATTTTGTTGTTGACGCGTTCACAGATGAATTGTTCAAAGGAAATCCTGCCGGTGTCTGTTTGCTGGATAAATGGGCAGATGACAGTTTATTGCAAAGTATAGCCTTTGAAAATAATCTGGCAGAAACAGCCTTTGTTGTCAAAAATGATTCCGGATATGACTTGCGCTGGTTCACGCCGGAAACGGAAATCGATCTATGCGGTCATGCAACTTTGGCAAGCGCGTTTATAATTACAAATTTTGTTGATAAAAATACTCATTTTACCTCTTTCAGTACAAAAAGCGGAATACTAACAGTTAATTTTGTTAAAGAAAATGAGTTATATGAAATGGACTTTCCCGCAAGAAAACCTGTAAAGACCGAAATCAATCAAATTGTTCAAAAGGCTGTAAATGTGCAGATAACAGAGGCATATAAGTCAAGAGATTTATTGTTGTTGGTTGATACGGAAGAACAGGTAAAAAATCTGGAAATAAATTTTGACATATTAAAAACTTACAAAGACTGTTTTGCGTTTATTATAACCGCTCCTTCATCAGGTAGTGAATACGATTTTGTTTCAAGATTTTTCGCTCCAAACGCCGGAATAATGGAAGACCCCGTCACCGGCTCATCACACTCTACGTTAATACCATTTTGGGCTGAACGGCTTAATAAAAATAAATTAACTGCAAAGCAATTATCAAAAAGAGGTGGCATATTATACTGTGAAAATAATGAAGACAGAGTAAAAATATCAGGAAAGGCAAAATTATATTTAGAAGGAAATATAAAAATACAGTATTGAAATTTCAAGGAAAATAATCGCTAAAACCGGCTTAAAAAATATCAATACAGTTAAAATTTGTATTTTGGTATCAAAATTTTGCATCTTGGTAACTTTTCTATTATCAAAATAAATGTTAACTCTTATTCTTATATTAAAAATTACGGAGGATATAAATTGTGACTTCTAATGAAGATACAAAAGGACTTACATCAAATACCATAAAAATAATCGCCATTATCGCGATGACAATAGATCATAGCGCTACAATTCTTTTCCCTCGTTTTAGTTTGGATATACCGGTAGTGTTAATGCACATAATCGGGAGATTAACCGCTCCAATTATGATGTTTCTTATTGTGGAAGGGTATTACCATACAAGAAATATAAAAAAATACATTTTTAGATTATTTATCCTTGCAATTATTTCACATTTTGCCTATGCGTTTGCGTTTGATAAAGATTTTAAAACAGTATTTGATCAGACAAGTGTTATTTGGGCATATATGCTGGGTTTAATCGCGCTGGTAATAAGAGAAAGTGACACGCTAAAAATGTGGCAAAAAAATATAATACTTTTTCCTGTTATATTGGCGGCTTTTCCGGCAGATTGGAGTTCCCCCGCCGTTTTCGCGGTTCTGTATATGGGACTAAATCATGGAAATTTTAAGAAACAGATGATTTCTCTTGTTATTTGCATAGCAGTTTATTCAGCGGTATACGCAATTTTTCTGAATGTTGTTTACGGAATAATGCAGATGTTGATAGTATTGGCAATTCCAATACTTTATCGATATAATGGTCAAAGAGGAAAATGGAAGGGCATGAAGTGGCTTTTTTATGTATATTATCCGTTACATTTGATAATATTGGGACTTATCAGGGTTTTTATTCTTCATAAAGGTATAAACTAAAATAAAAAACTTTTTGAATGAAATTGGTATATAATAAAAGCTGTAAAGAGGGGAAAAATATGATTTATATAATTTTGAAATTATTATTTTGTTTAACAGGCGTTATCGCCGGTTTAGCTGTATGTGCGGCTGTTTGTCATCATATCATGCTGTTAAAAGAAAGCAGTGCCATTGTACCAAACGGCATGCTGGTTTCTGTTGACGGACATAATATGCACATTTACGCAGAAGGTAAAAAGAGTACCCCAACTTTGGTTATTATGTCGGGTTCAGGCCATGCCGCTCCGGTATATGATTATAAAGTATTATACTCGCGGTTTTCAGACCAGTATCGTGTTGTTGTTATTGAAAAATTTGGATATGGCTATTCGGATGTAAGCGCGTTACCAAGAGATGTTGAAACAATGACAAGGGAAAATCGTGAGGCCCTCTCCCTTGCAGGTGAAAACGCTCCGTATATATTGCTTCCCCATTCAATGTCAGCATTGGAAGCGATATATTGGGCTGTAAATTTTCCAGGTGAAGTCTCGGCAATTATCGGTTTAGATATGGCGGTTCCGGAAGAATACGCGCCATTCACGAATAAATATATTAAAATGAAATTTCAAAAACTGGCGGTAATGCTTGGTTTGCATAGAATACCGTTTTTTAATCCGGTCAGTGAACGGGGACTTTCTCCTGATGAAGTTAAACAACATAAATACCTTTCATATAAAGTCACTCTTAATAACGATGTTATGACAGAAGCCGGCACTGTCAACGAAAACGCAAAGAAAGTCCAACAGTTGGGTGTACCTGACATCCCGATTCTGCTATTTGTATCTTCCAGTATAGGTGAACAATGGATAGAGCGGCAGCATAATTTCGCCAAAAACTCAGAAAAAATCAAGGTCATTCAGCTTAACTGCGGACATGATGTTCATTATGATGAACCTGAATATATTGCAAGTGAATCCAGGCGTTTTATAAAAGAGTTGTTCGGGAAATAAAATATTACATCAATAATTTTGTTATTTTTGATATCCTGTAACACTTCTTCTGTTGGCTTTTTATTTATTGAATTAAATCCTTTTTCCAGCGCGTTTTTATAATTATCTGACCAGCTTAAAGGTTGTTCCGAGTAAATAAGGGTGTCGCCTAAATCAAAACAAACGGCTTTTATTTTCATGACAAAATGTCAATTAACGTCCCATCACCTGTATTCTTCCCACGATTTGATTTCAAGCCCGGCGCCGCCATGCACTGTTTCCAGCGCGTCGATAAATTCTTTTGCAACCTTGATGTTTGTAAACAGGGGGATATCAAAATCCACGGCCATTCTGCGGATCATGTAATCATTTTTCAGCTCGCGCTCGACATTGTTCTTTGGAATATTGATGATCATGTCGAATTTTCTGCCCTTGATTAAATTGGTAATGTTAGGCTCTTTTTTCTCAAGCGGCCAGAAGACTGTTGTTATGGGAACATTGTTCGCTTCAAGGAATTTTGCGGTTCCTCTTGTGCCAAAAAGTATATGCCCCATTTCTACAAGTTTTCGGGCTGAATTTAAAAAGTCGAACTTGTCTTCGATAGGGCCTGTGGAAAGCAGAATTTGCGCGCGCGCCTGCGGAATTTTGTAGCCGACAGAGAGCAGGGCTTTTAACAGGGCGTCGTGAATGTTTGTGCCTATACAGCCGACTTCTCCCGTGCTTGCCATTTCCACCCCGCTGACGGGGTCCGCGCCGTGCAGACGCGAAAAACTGAACTGCGCGGCTTTTACTCCTACGCAATTGTAGTCCAGCGGAGAAAACTCAACTTTTTCTACAGGTTCACCTAACATGGCTTTTACTGCCATTTCGATCATGTTTACCCTGCCGACTTTGGAGCAGAACGGGAAACTTCTGCTGGCTCTTAAATTGCATTCGATAACGCGCACATGGCCTCTTTGGGCAAGGAATTGAATGTTGAAGGGGCCGGTAATGTCCAGCGCTCCGGCGATTTTTTCGCTGATTTGAATAACTTTGCGTATTGTTTCAATGTACAGGCGTTGTGCTGGAAGAACGACAGTGGCGTCTCCTGAATGGATACCGGCGTTTTCAATATGCTCGCTGATTGAATGAAAAAGAATTTTCCCGTTTTTCGCAACAGCGTCAATTTCAATTTCTTTTGAATTTTCAAAAAATTTAGAAATTACAACAGGATGTTCCGGCGATACGTCGGAGGCAAGATCAAGGAATTTTTCAAGGCTTACATCATCCCAAGCGACATTCATCGCCGCTCCTGATAGCACATAACTAGGGCGTATCAAGACAGGGTAGCCGGTATTTTTTGCGAATTCCTTTGCGGCAGAAAGATTTGTAAGCTCTTTCCAGTCGGGCTGTTCAATTCCGAGGTTGTCAAGCATTGCGGAAAATTTATGCCTGTTTTCCGCGTTGTCAATTGACTGGGGCGTTGTTCCGTAGATATTAACGCCAGCATCAAAAAGTTTTGTCGCAAGGTTGTTGGGAATCTGACCGCCCATGGAAAGAATAACCCCGTCCGGCCTTTCCTTTTCATAAATATCCAGAATCCTCTCCAGCGTAAGTTCTTCAAAGTAAAGCCTGTCGCACATATCGTAATCGGTAGAGACGGTTTCCGGGTTGCAGTTCACCATGATCGAGTAACGCCCGAGTTTTCGCGCAGTCTGTACGGCGTTGACGCAGCACCAGTCAAATTCAACACTGCTCCCTATGCGGTAGACGCCCGAACCCAGCGTCATCACTCCTCTGCCGGAGGGGCCGACATCGTCCAGTTGAACCGGCGTCCCCGGCGAGCCCGCTGATCCGTAAGTCATGTACAGATAGTTATTTTTCGCCGGATATTCGGCCGCCAGCGTATCAATTTGTTTAATAGCCGGAATGATTCTGTTCTCTTTGCGGAGCGACCTTACTTCCATTTCCGAAAGACCTGTTATGGCACCGATGCGGGCGTCCGAAAAACCAAGCTGTTTTGCCGCGGCAAGAAGAGAAGGCGAAATATTTTTTTCTTTCTTCAATTCTTTTTCCGTCTTCCAGATATTTTCAAATTTATACAAAAACCATTTGTCAATTTTTGTCAAATTATAAATCCTTTCTACAGACCAGCCTTCGGCAAGGGCGCGGTAAATGGCGTAGATTCTTCTGTCCGTTGGTTTTGAAAGAGCGTTACGCAATTTTACATCGATATTTTTGCTTTTTTGCGTAAAACTTCCGCCGCAAAGGACATCATCTCCGGCAAGACCGGGAGAGCCGATTCCTGTCATGCGAAGGGCTTTTTGGATCGCTTCTTCAAATGTTCTGGCGATGGACATAACTTCGCCCACGGATTTCATCTCCGAGCCGATGCGGACATCTACGTTTTTGAATTTTGTCAAATCCCAGCGCGGGACTTTTACGACAATGTAGTCTAACGCCGGCTCGAAACAGGCTTTGGTTGTCCGCGTTATGCTGTTTTCAATTTCAAGCAGAGAGTAGCCAAGGGCGATTTTTGCCGCGATGAAAGCGAGCGGATAGCCTGTAGCTTTGGACGCGAGCGCGGAACTGCGCGAAAGACGCGCGTTTACTTCTATTATGCGGTAATTTTCGGAGAAGGGGTCAAAGGCGAACTGTATGTTACATTCGCCGATAATTCCCAGATGGCGTATAACGTCAATGCCGATACGTCTGAGTTTGCCGGCTTCGTAATCCGTTAATGACTGCGCGGGGGCGACAACAATGCTTTCGCCCGTGTGTATTCCCATAGGGTCAAAATTTTCCATGCTGGCGGCGGTTACGCAGTTGTCAAAAGAGTCCCTTACAATTTCAAACTCGATTTCTTTCCAGCCGCCAAGCCATTCTTCTACAAGTATCTGCTGGGCGCCTTGTATTTCGCTTGTTCTGGCAAACGCCATGGAGCACCTTTTGGTAAGTTCCGTCTCGTTTCTGCATATGCCCGAACCCGCCCCTCCAAGAGCGAATGCGATACGCGCCATTACAGGGTAGCCGATTTCTTTCGCCGCTTTTAACGCGGATTGTGTGTCTGTTACGGCGGTACTGCGCGGCGTAAGAGCGCCGATTTCATTTAAGCGTTTTACAAAAAGCTCGCGGTCTTCGGTATCTTCAATTGTCTTAACAGGAGTGCCAAGAACTTTTACGCCGAACCCGGCAAGAGTGCCGTCTCTGTCAAGCGCAACGCCGCAGTTAAGCGCTGTCTGTCCGCCGAAGGAGAGCAGCATCGCGTCCGGCCTTTCTTTTTCGATAACTTTGCGTACATATTCGGGCGTTATGGGAAGAAAATAAGTTGAGTCCGCCATTCCTTCGCTTGTCTGAATTGTGGCGATGTTGGGGTTAATCAAAACAATGCTGATTCCGTCTTCGCGTAACGCCTTGATTGCCTGAGAACCGGAATAATCGAATTCTCCGGCCTGGCCGATTTTTAATCCGCCGGAACCAAGTATAAGGACTTTTTGGGGAAGAGGCTGTGTTCTCATTTTATTCTCCTTTGTTGGCGCGGTAAAGTTTTATCTGTTCGATAAAGCGGTCGAACAGGAATTCCGTGTCGCGCGGGCCGGGACAGCCTTCCGGGTAGAATTGTACCGCAGAAAACGGCTTGTTTTCACATCTTATTCCCTCGATAGCGCCGTCGTTGGCGTTGGTAAACCACGTCTGCCAGCCGCCGGGAACAGTCCCGCTTCGTACGGCAAATCCATGATTTTGGGATGTCACATAACAGCGGCCTGTGTCCTGACCTTCGGTCTGACCTTCGGCCTTTTCGATACATGGCTGGTTTTGCCCCCTGTGTCCGAACGGCATTTTGTAGGTATCCGCGCCCGCGGCAAGAGCCATGATTAAGTTTCCTAACCCTGTGCCAAAAACAGGCTTGGATGATTCAAACGCTTTGCGTATTGTTTCGATTGTTTTACCGCAGTCTTTTGGGTCGCCGGGTCCTCCCGAAACAATAATGCCGTCGTAATCTATCCCTTCAAGATTGTGGAAAAACGGTACACGGATGACTTTTACGTTACGCGCAAGCAGGCAGCGGATGACATTGGCTTTCGCTCCGCAGTCGATAAGCGCGACTTTTATACTGCCTTCTCCAAAAGTTTTTACCGCGTTATTCGAAACATTTGACGGATTGGATAAAATGCAGGAATCTAAAGTTACGTCATTTTTTCCTTCTACAAGAATTTTTCCTTTCATTGCGCCGCGTTCACGCAGACGGACAGCCAGCGCCCGTGTGTCAATGCCGTAAATGCCGGTTACGGCTTCTTTTTCAAGCCAGCCTGATAAGGTTGTGCCGGCGGAATAATGGCTTGCTTTTTCGCAAAGATCGGAAATAACCAAGCCGCAGGTCTGTATCTTTTCTGATTCCAGAGAGAGCGGCAGACCATGATCATCAAAATTAGGTGTGCCGTTTCTTCTAACAGGAATTCCGCCGTTACCCGCCATTGGATAGGTAGAAATTAAAATCTGTCCGTGGGAAGCGGGGTCCGTCAATGTTTGAATCAGTCCGCCCATTCCGGTATTAACAACAACTTCTCCGGCAATGGAACGCTTCTTGCCAAAAGACCAGCCCAAATATTCACTGCCGTCTTCCAGAATCAGCTTCGCGAGGCTTCTTTTAAATCCCTTATATTTACTCATTGTCTCTCCTTACAGCCTGCCGGCGATTTCATCAATAAAATCCCACGAATCAAGAACTTTTTTCGGCGGCGGACTTGAAAGTTTTGCAAGGTCTCCTGTCATTAATCCGTCTTCTATTGTGGCAAGGGAGGCGGCCTCCAGCCGTTTTGCAAAATCCGCCAAATCAGCCAGATCGTCTAACTCTGCGCGTTTTGCCAAAGCGCCGCTCCACGCGAAAATTAACGCCGCGGGATTTGTGCTGGTTTTTTCGCCTTTTTGCCAGCGGTAGTAGTGCTGTTGAACAGTGCCGTGAGCCGCTTCATATTCAAAAACGCCGGAAGGGGAAACAAGAACGCTCGTCATCATGGCAAGACTCCCCGCCGCGCTTGCGATCATGTCGCTTTGAATATCGCCGTCGTAATTCTTGCACGCCCATAAAAAGCCGCCTTCGCCTTTGACAACACGCGCGACAGCGTCATCAATCAATGTATAAAAATAGTCGATGCCGGCGGCGGCGCATCTTTCCTTAAACTCGGTTTCGTATACTTCGTTAAAAATAGCCTTGAAACGCCCGTCGTAAATTTTGGAAATTGTATCCTTTGTCGCGAACCACACCGGGAGCTTTTCGGTCAGCGCGTAAAGGAAACAGGCGCGCGCAAAACTTCTGATAGAATCATCGTAGTTATGAATCCCCTGAACAATGCCCCTTCCCGAAAAATCAGCCACCGTCACGCGGCGCTCTGTTCCGTCGGGTTTTGTGTAAACCAGCTCCACCTTGCCCGGCCCCTCAATTTCCATTTCCGCAGATTTGTAAACATCGCCGTAGGCATGACGGCCGATAACGATTGGCGCTTTCCATGTATTAATAGAAGGTTTAATCCGGCTTACCGTAATCGGCTTGCGGAAAACCGTTCCGTCCAGAATCGCCCTGATTGTGGCGTTTGGGCTTGGGTGCAGGTGTTTAAGGTTGTACTCTTTCTGCCTTGCGGTATTGGCTGTGATGGTAGCGCACTTTACTCCGACGCCCAGCCTTTTGATTGCCTCTGCCGACTTCACTGTTATCTCATCATTGGTATTGTCGCGGTTGGCAAGCCCAAGGTCGAAATACTCGGTCTTCAAATCCACAAACGGAAGCAGCAGTTTTTCTTTGATTACCTGCCAAAGAACCCGGGTCATTTCGTCTCCATCTATCTCCACGAGGGGTGTTTTCATGTTGATTTTAGCCATAATGGTATTATAGCAGTTTAGAAGGAATTTGAAAAGATGGTATATTAATAAGTATTTATTAATTATTCATATTATTTTTAAATAACTTTATCTTCATCACATTACTTAAATGGATAAATTTTTATTCCCTCATATATTTGAAGATATAAATGTGCCTCTAATAATAAATGGTGAGTAGAAAACATTGGATGTTTTTTGCTCATAATGCAGGGGTTCTTCGTATGAGGAAATACCAATTTTTATTATGACGGGGGTTATCATTTAGGAGGGTAAAGATGAAAAAAATTGTTTGGTTCTTGGGGTTGTCAATTTGTTTGTTGGCATTAGGAACTCTGATTGTTAGCTGTGGTACTTCGGAGGAAGGGGATACTTGGTCAGACATTAATTCAATAGATCAACTAAACGGAAAATGGAAAGGGGCATATACCCAATCTATGACCATGAAGGAAGCCATGGGAGAAGAATGGGATGAGGCGTTTTACGGCGATATGAAAGTGACTACCTCTGTTGAAATGACATTTGTTATTAACGCGAGCGAGAAAACACAGTCTACGTTCATGAAAATAACAATGGCTTATTCCGGCGAAAATATAAATACATTATGGGCAATTCTGAGCATAGCTTTTCTGGACAATCCCGATGCGGTTTTAGATAACGAAAAACATTCAATAACCATTACTATGGATGGTCCTGAACAGCCAATCGCCGACGAAGATATTGAAGAAATCTTGGCTTCCGGTTTGCAGATAAACCAAAGCGGGACAAGAATAAAAATGCCCGCCGGTTTATTGGAGGATGGTTCACCGGAACTAATATTTAAAAAACAATAGCGTTGTTCGGGAACTGCGTACCAATGGGAATCGAAGGTTCGCAGTTCCTGAATGAGTCCAAATTTTATAAAAATAGCCGTAAATTCCCAAAAAACAAAACAAAAACAACCAATGAAGAATTTTAACCACGGAGAAAGAAGTTAATTATCTTAAAACTCCGTGGATAATTTTTTTTTCCAATCACTAAACTTCAAACCCATTAGCAATAACCGAAATCTTTTCGATGGACGCATGAGTAGCGGCAGCCAAGTGAGAAACTTCCTGCGCGCTGGTGTTGATATTTTTAATACCGTCGGACATATCCTGCATATTAGTCAGAATTTCCCCAGCGCTGTTTTGAAGAGTGTCAATTTCGCGAATCATGGCTTCGTTGTTTTGGTTGATTTCGCTGGAACCGTCCTTGACCTTAGCGGTAACATTGTTCATAACCCGCAGGGCTTCCAGCACTTGGCCTGCGCCGGTTTCCTGTTCATGGACAGCGTTGTTCACCTCTAAAACCAATTTTTCCGTTTCGCCAATCTTGTTGGAAACTTCCGCAAACGCGCTCATTGAAGCTTCGGAGTCTTTGACAATATGGTCAATAGTCTGGATTATTTGTTTAAGCTCAATACTGATCTTGCGGGATTCGTTGGAGGAGTTTACCGCAAGTTTGCGGATTTCGTCCGCTACTACGGAAAAACCTTTGCCCGCCTCGCCTGCATGGGCTGCCTCAATCGCCGCGTTCATTGACAGAAGATTTGTTGAGGCGGCAATAGTCGCGATTATTTTATTCGCCTCCTGCAGTGCCTGCGATTGCTGTACGATCTCAATAATCCGCTCTTCGCTTTGTTTCTGAACACGGCTTCCTTCGCTTGCCGCTTCTCCGACTGTCTTAAACTGGGCCGCCATTTTTTCGGTTACACTGCCAATGGAAGAAATATTCCCAATCATCTGTTCAACAGACGCGGAAGCCTGAGTCATGCTGGATGTTTGGGTTAAAATTGATTCTTCCAGCGCTTTTGTATGTTCGGCAATCCGCTGTATCGCAATGGAAGAATTTTGTGTGCTTCCCTTCTGAGCCTGTGTTTTAGCCAGCACCTGTTCCGCCGCCGAGGAAATGCGCGTAACAGAATCCGCCATGCCGGAGGCGTTTCCTTCCAGGCGGTTTCCCACTCCGGAAAGGTCCTTTTGTCCGTCTTTAATATCCCCAATGCCGCCCCTCAGATGTTCGCTGAAAACATTCACCATTCCCGCGATAGTACCCAGTTCGTCTACAGAGCAGATGGAAATCCGTTTTGTAAGGTCTTTCTGCTCTGAAGAAAGATTCTCAAGCTGTGCGACTACAGAATTGTAGAGTACGCCGGTGTTCTTTTTAAGTGTAAGGGTCAGGGCGATAATAAATATAAAAAAGATGCCCAGAAGAAGCAGCATGGAAGAAAACGATTTTCCCTCCAGCGAGTCCAGCGTGCCGCCCGCCCGCTGAATACTGAGCAGGGTAACAGAACAGGTAAAACATAGGGTCATAAGAACTGCCGCAAGGGGGATGATACATGCTTTGGCTTCCTGCCGCTTTTCCCGGCAGTCGGAAGGGTAGGCGGTAAAATCATGGGCAAGCAGGGTGCGGGAAACCAGTCCGTCGCCCGCTACATAAATAAAAGTGCCCACCAACATTCCAAACGCCAGCGACGCAAGAAACAAAGTACCTCTTATTGAATGATCAACACCCAGATAACTTTCATTAATGAAGATTATCCCAAGAAAAATAGCGTGGGTAACCACATTAAGGGCAATTCTTTTAATTGGCACAGCCCCGATTTTTTTAAGCCAAATTAAATATTGTTCCCCTTCCAGTTTTGTAAAATATTCATAATCAAAATATTTAGAACCCCGTCCCAGGATAACACAATAAAGGACGAGGAAAATCAACGCCGGAATGCCGAATCGAAAACGAAGGCTGGAAAAAGAACTGCCGAAAAAGAGCAAAATCAGTAAATCCGCCGCAACCATGGCAAATCCTGTCCCAAAAATAAGAGCAAAAAAGGTATATTTTTTATTTTTCATAATTATCCATTATACTGGTATTTTTTTTTTAAAATCAACGTTTATCGCAGGCATTTCAGGGCGTTTACAGTTATTTTAATGAAATTTGTGTATTGTGAGAATGAATTACCTGAATTATAATAATCACCATGGCAGGGAAAAATATTATTTTTACTCTGCTCATTAAATAAGGCGGGTGAGTAGTTATGATACGAGGAACTTTGCTTTTAAAGACAATGGTTTTAAAAAAAATCCAAAAGCGTGTTTTGTTGCTGTTAATTTTTTTAGCCCCAGTAAGCGGGCTGTACGCCCAAACAGCATTTCCGGCTGGGGACTATTGGTCTTTGGATGCAGGGTTCGGAATGACCGATATTTTAGTGGACGGGTTGTCTTTCCAAGTTATTATTGACCCCAAACTTTGGCTTTCGCCCTCGTTAATGGTAGGGAGTAAAATTGGCGCAAACTACAGCGCCGAAAAAGATTCAAATGAAAGTAATATTCTTACATTTGAAAGTCAAGTTTATCTTCGCTGGAATTTCCTGCGACTGGGGCGTCATGTTGAGAAAAAGACCAACATTTTTATTCAGGGCGGTGTAGGGTTAGTTTCCGCGTACAGAGGAAAAGACAACCCATTTGATGATGTTACCCTGACCCGCGGTTCCTTAATGGCTGACGCTGCGCTGGGAGTAACCATACCATTGACTTCCCGCTGGCATATTGAGCCTGCGGTCCGCGGCGGCTATCCGCATATTGTAGGAGGCAGCATAACAGCCGGATACAAATTCCCATTACCGCAAAAAACAAGTTACACTGTTGTTCCACCCGTAGTTGAACATGTCGAAGTCATAAGGACGCTTCCTCCCAACGAAATCATTAAACGGCTAATGATAACCGCAGTTGAGTTTGTTTTGTTTGGACCGAATATAGGACGGTACAATACAGGCATTGACCGTGACGCGCAAGGGCTTAACGAGCTGGTTCTTAACACTATAGCTAAAACACTCAAAGAAAATCCCGATTACCGTGTCAGAATAGAAGGTCATGCCAATCCTGTTACTACCGATCCCGGCGAGGCCGACGAGCTTATGGCACTTAGCGCGCTGCGCTCTAACGCTGTAGCCGAACAGTTAAAGGCAAAGGGCGTCAAGGAAGAACAAATGGTTGTCATCGCCTTTGGCGGCACAAGAACTGTTACAAGCGATCACGACATCTGGAACAGAAACCGCCGGGTCGAATTGATAATTATTCAGGTTAACACCGACTAAACCTTCAGAGGAGACGATATGAAAAACAGTAAGTTTGTTTACTGCTTGATAGCGCTTGCGATTGCGTGTGTATGTTTAGGAACTTGTGAAAATCCCGTAATGGAAAAATGGTGGAATGAACCTGACGTGATAATAGTAGTTCCTCCTCCCCCTCCTCCAATATCCCACGCGGATAATTTTTTTATTGTAACATTCGATACGGACGGCGGAACCCCGCACCCGGGATACCAGAAAATTATGCCGGGCGGTAAAGTCGCCAAGGTTCCGGCTGTGCTAAGAACAGGTTTTGGTTTTGGCGGCTGGTATACGGATCAGAGTTTTACCAATCAATGGAACTTCGATACGGACACAGTTGATGGTGACGGTATAGTACTCTACGCCAAATGGGTATCATACGCAAACAGCCGGATTGTAACATTTGTAACAAACACTGTGGACGGTTCTTCCTTGAATCTGTTAGAACTGGACAGCCAATTAATAGCACAGGGCGCGAAAATTACCGAACCGCCTCCTATAAGTAAAACAGGTTACGGCTTTGGCGGCTGGTATGCCGATGGTTACGCCTATCCTCCTCCGGCCTATGAACCAAAGAATAACAACCATCCTGAATACTTTCACGATCTATGGGATTTCTCGTCACGCACCGTAGGCGATACCAATATTACGCTTTTCGCCAAGTGGGATGCGCCGCATTGCACAGTAACATTTGTTGCCGGCGGCGGCAGCCCTGCGCCTGTCAACCAGGATTTAATCAGAGGCGCAAAAGTTGTCGAGCCCTTATCCATGAACAGAGAAGGTTACGGATTTGGCGGCTGGTATAAAGATCCGGGATGCACCAATCAATGGAGCTTCCCGACAGACACAATAGGCGCCGGCGATACTATTCTTACGCTATACGCTAAATGGGCTGCAGCCTACTACACAGTAACCTTCGACGCTGGGGATGGAACTCCGGCGCCGGGAAACCAGATAATACAGTTCGGTACAAAAGCCGCACGGCCGTTGTCTATGAGCAGAACAGGTTACGGATTTGGCGGTTGGTATACCGATCCTTACTTTAATACTCCATGGAATTTTGAAACGGATACTGTAACCACCAACATGACCCTTTATGCCAAATGGGAAGCAGGCAGCTATAACTGCACCGTAATCTTCGACGCGGGTGGCGGAACTCCGGCGCCGGAAAACCAGATAATACTCCGCGGCGCAAAAGCCACAGAGCCGCCGGCTGTGAGCAGAGCAGGTAACAGTTTTAGAGGCTGGTATACCGATCCTGAATTTGATACCTTCTGGGATTTTGAAACGGACGCCGTGACTGCCAATACGACCCTTTATGCCAAATGGGAGGCAGCAGGAAACTATACCTGTACTGTACGCTTCGACGCAGGCGGCGCAACTCCGGCGCCCGACAGCCAGACAATAGTGCACGGTGAAAAAGCCGCTCGGCCGTCATCACCCGGGAGCAGGTCCTATTATGAGTTTGGCGGCTGGTATGCTGATCCTGACTTTAATACTTTATGGAATTTTGAAACCGATACCGTAGTCGCCAATACGACCATTTATGCCAAATGGGCGGCGGCAGGCAACTATATATGCACTGTACATTTCGACGCGGGGGGCGGAACTCCGGTGCCTATCAACCAGACAATACCCCACGGCGCAAAAGCATTGCTGCCGCCGGTCATGAACAAGCCCAATTATGGGTTTATCGGCTGGTACACCGATCCTTACTTTAATACTCAATGGAATTTTGAAACGGATTTCGTGGAAGCCAATACAACCCTTTATGCCAAATGGGAGGCAGGCAGTTATAACTGCACCGTAATCTTCGATGCGGGAGGTGGAACTCCGGCGCCTAACAACCAAACAATAATATATGGCGCAAGAGTCACAGAGCCGCCGGCCATGAACAAGTCCTCTTATAACTTTAGAGGCTGGTATACCGATCCTTACTTTAATACTTTCTGGGATTTTGGAACGGATACTGTGATCGCTAATATGACTCTTTATGCCAAATGGGAGGCAGGCTCGTATACCTGTACCGTACGCTTTGACGCAGGAGGCGGAACTCCGGCGCCAGACAGCCAGACAGTAGCACACAACGCAAAAGCCACGCGGCCGCCGGTCATGAGCAGAGATGGTTATGGGTTTGGCGGCTGGTATAAAGATTCTGCCTATAATACTCCGTGGAATTTTGAAACGAATATCGTGGAGGCCAACACGACTCTTTATGCCAAATGGGATGCAGACAGTTTTAATTACACCGTGACCTTCATTGCGGAGGGTGGAATTCCGGCACCTAACAGCCAGACAATAGCCGCCGATCCCAATGCAAGAGCCACACGGCCGCCGGCCATGAGCAGAACAGGTTACGGATTTGGCGGCTGGTATAAGGAACCTTCCTTTAATACTTTATGGAATTTTGAAACGGATATCGTGATTGGTAACACGACCCTTTATGCCAAGTGGGAGGCAGGCAGCTATACCCGCACGGTAACCTTCGATGCGGGGAGCGGAACTCCGGCGCCTGACAACCAGACAGTTACCTATGGTGCAAAAGCCATGCAGCCGCCTGCCATGAGCAGAGCAGGTTATGGATTTGGCGGCTGGTATAAAGATCCTTATTTTAATACTCAATGGAATTTTGAAACGGATACCGTTGCTGCTAACACGACCCTTTATGCCAAGTGGGAAGCAAGTAACTATACCCGCACAGTAACCTTCAATGCAGGTGGAGGAACTCCGGCACCGGGAAACCAGACAATTACCCAAGGTGCGAAAGCCACGCAGCCGCCTGCCATGAGCAGGACAGGTTACGGATTTGGCGGCTGGTATACAGATTCTGCCTTTAATACTCCGTGGAATTTTGGAATGGATACCGTGACCGCCGACACGATCCTTTATGCCAAATGGGTGGCAGGCAGCTATACCCGCACGGTAACCTTCGACGCTAATGGCGGGACTCCGGCGCCCATCATCCAGACAATAGCCCAAGGTGCAAAAGCCACGCAGCCGCCGGCCATGAGCAAAGCAGGTTATGGATTTGGCGGCTGGTATACCGATCCTGACTTTAATACTGAATGGCATTTTGGAACGGATACCGTAATTGCCGATATGACTCTTTATGCTGAATGGGTGGCAGGCAGCTATACCCGCACTGTAACTTTCGACGCTGATGGCGGAACTCCGGCGCCGGGAAACCAGACAATTACTCAAGGTGCAAAAGCCACGCAGCCACCGGCCATGAGCAGAGCAGGTTATGGATTTGGCGGCTGGTATACCGATCCTTACTTTAATACCCCATGGAATTTTGAAACGGATATCGTGACTGCCGACATGACCATTTATGCCAAGTGGGTGGGAAACAGCTATACTCGTACGGTAACTTTCGACGCTGATGGAGGAACTCCGGCGCCGGGAAACCAAACAGTTACCCAAGGTGCAAAGGTAACACAACCACCGGCCATGAGCAAAACAGGTTACGGATTTGGCGGCTGGTATGCCGATCCGAGTTTTAGTAACACATGGAATTTTGGAACGAATACCGTGACCGCCGACATGACCATTTATGCCAAGTGGGATATGCTGTATAGCACGGTAAGCTTCGATGCAGGTGGTGGAACTCCGGCGCCCGACAGCCAGAGAATAGCCCAAGGCGCGAAAATTGTTGAGCCTTTTGCCATAAACAAAGAGGGTTATGGGTTTGTCGGCTGGTATAAAGATTCTGGTTTTAATACTCCGTGGAATTTTGGAACGGATACCGTGACCGCTGACACGACCATTTATGCCAAATGGGTTGTGTTCAACTACACGATAAGCTTCAATGCGGGAGGCGGAACTCCTGCGCCTAACAACCAGACAGTTACCTATAATACGAAAGCTACGCAACCGCCGGCAATGAGCAGGTCCTATTATGGATTTGGCGGCTGGTATGCCGATCCTGACTTTAATACTGAATGGAATTTTGAAACTGGTGTGACCGCCAACATGACTCTTTATGCTAAATGGGAGGCAGGCTCGTATACCTGCACTGTAACCTTTGACGCAGAGGGCGGAACTCCGGTGCCCGATAGCCAGACAATTACCCACGGTGCAAAAGCCACGCGGCCGCCGGCTATGAGCAAAACAGGTTACGGATTTAGCGGCTGGTATACCGATCCTTACTTTAATACCCCATGGAATTTTGAAACAAATACCGTGATCGCCAACATGACTCTTTATGCCAAATGGGAGGCAGGTAACTATACCTGTACCGTAACCTTCGATGCAGGTGGCGGAACTCCGGCGCCGGGAAACCAGACAATTACCCACGGGGCAAAGGCCACACAGCCGCCGGTCATGAGCAAGCCTAATTATGGGTTTGTTGGCTGGTATGCCGATCCTTACTTTAATACCCCGTGGAATTTTGAAACAAATACCGTGATCGCCAACATGACCCTTTATGCTAAATGGGATGCAGGCAGCTATACCTGCGCCGTAACATTTGACGCGGGTGGTGGAACTCCTGCGCCGAGTAGTCAGACAGTTACTCAAGGTGCAAAAGCCATGCGGCCGCCGGCCATGAACAAGCCCAATTATGGGTTTAGCGGCTGGTATGCCGATCCTTACTTTAATACTCCATGGAATTTTGAAACGGATACCGTGACCGCAAACATGACCCTTTACGCCAAATGGGAGGCAGGCAATTATAACTGCATAGTGACCTTCGACGCTGGCGACGGAACTCCGGCGCCCGTTAATCAGACAATTACTCACGGCGCAAAAGCCGCACC
>JAIRUC010000070.1 GCA_031254615.1 Treponema sp.
CGGTATCCCAAAAAAGTTCGCGCACATCTTTAAGACGCACCTGCGCGCCGTTGATAAAATACTCGCTTTCCCCGGAGCGGTAGAGCCGCCTTTTGATTTTGACCTCCGGCATATCCAGCGGCAAAAGTCCGGCCTCGTTCGCGATGCACAGGGTCACTTCCGCCACATTCAGTGGCTTGCGGGATTCGGTGCCGCCAAAAATAACATCTTCCATTTTTTCGGCGCGCAGGGACTTAATAGCGTGCTCCCCAAGCACCCACTTGATTGAGTCCACAACATTGGACTTCCCGCACCCGTTGGGACCAAGAAGAGCGGTAATCCCGTCGCTAAAAGCTATATCTGTACGGTCGGCAAAAGACTTAAAACCGAGAATTGTAAGGCGTTTAAGAAACATATTTAACCTGAGGGTAATATAGCAGAAAAGATGACCTGTTGAAAGGGGGCTTTATAAGGCTTTTTCTGCTATTTTTTTATGTAATGACGATTTTTGAGCAAGCTTATTTGCGTAATCCGCATATTCCCGTAAATTTTTTGCACCGCGGTTTTTTAACAGATTCTTTTGCAATTCATTCTTAAATTCCACACAGTCAAATTGTTTTTCTTTATTCATTTATATTGAGAATAAGGCGCTTTTTTATTATGTCAAATGAATGAGTTGTTTTGCCTATTGCTCCTCCCATGCTTACTGTTTAGTTGCCCCCAGTACGCTGGGTATTCACCATTACGCCGCCGTCTTCCAAGTTAATTAGTATACCGTAAAAGTCTTCATTAACGCCGGAAGGTTTTGGCAGAGCGCGGGAATACTGGCCGGGACTTTTGGAACTAGGGTATTGAAGCTTGGCGGCATCTATCTCCCGTCCTAATTGATCTATAGTTGCCTGTGTGCCGTTTTTGATGAAGATTTGAAGACCATAATTACCATTAGTGTATGAAACCGTTAATCCGGCGGGTTGGCGCAATGCGGGAATATTCCATTGCCGGAAAATTGCGGCAGAAGGCCAGCCCGATGTTTCTCCTGCGGGGAAAGTTTCTTGTTGCTGCGGCTGTGGCGTCTGTGATGCTTGCTGTCCCGCCCGATTTGCCTGATCAACAATTCGTTGGTTTTGCGCCTGTCCTTCCGCAGTCCCGCTTGTTGACGCTTTGCCTGTTGGACCTCCGATTGCCGCGTCAGACATTCCCAAATACTTTTGCTGGATTTCCGCTATCTTCTGTTGTGCCTGTGCCGGGGTAATTTTCCCTGCTTTCAAGTCCGCTTCAACTTGCTTGAGGTCTTTTTCCATTTGAGCAAAATCCTGCGACTGTACCACTGTCAAGCCAATCATCAATAAAGCTAAACCTAAAAATAAACTTTTCTTCAACATAAAAACTCCTAAAATAAAAATGAGCGGCTAACAAAGACAGAGAGCAATGCGCTTTGCTCCCTGCCTTTGTAAAAAATGTCAGATACCGAAGCGTGTTCTGTTACTGTTTGGTATAAGCCCCGTCCGATGGACTGCCAAAACCGCTAAGGGTAAGAGTGTTTTCGCTTACTGTTGCGGTTCCCGGCATAGGAGGCATATCGCCAACGATAAAGGATAATGTCGTACCCAAATAGGTGAAGGTTCCATTTGTCGGCGTTCCATTAAAACTGCCATTGAACCATCCGCCCATTTTGTAGGTTTTACTATTGCCTGAAATAGCAAATTCAACAGCATAGTTAGTGCCTTTTACCCAAGTTCCTGCCAGTTGAGCGGAATTGTCTGTACCTCCGCCGCCATTTCCGTTCCCGTTGCCATTACCACCGCCATCGTCTCCGCATCCTGCAAGTGTAAAGGCCATCATAATTCCCGTAATGAGAACCATCATTCCGAAAAAATTTTTCTTAATCATACAAAACTCCTTACATCTTAAAATTATGCCAATCCTATACGGATTGCTCATATATCATCTTCTATGATGTTTGTATCTTTGTCAAGCGTAAAAGATGATATTCCTATCATTCAAGAAGGATAGTATATGGACGGAACAGAGGTTCGCGCCGCGCTGGCAAAAAATATAAAAACATTGCGAAGCCGCAGAGATTGGTCTCAAGCTGATTTGGCGGAAAAATCCGGGCTTTCAATCGTTTATTTAAGCGATATTGAAAGAGGCAATAAATGGCCGTATCTGGATACTTTCGTCAAAATTGCCGAGGCGTTTAATGTCGAGATTTACGAATTATTAATGCCTGAAAATAAACAGCCAGCCGCTAAAACCAACGTCTTAAAAAAATATAACGAAGAAGTAAAAGCCATTATTGAAAAATCATTTGAAACGGCTAAAAAACACACATTACAATCATTGAGTACGATGCAGGATCAATATAAAGCAAAATAAAATTACCTGCCTGCAGCTAACATAAAAAAATAAAAGCAGGGGAAGGTATCAGCCTTCCCCCTTCGTTTAATTTTTAAAAATAGTGACACCAATTGCGTGTCTGCGGGCAGGTTCGCTATGGGGTAACAAGATTGGCGCTTACGATACCGAGATCATTAATACTGTCGCCGCCGTAATAGGCAACGATTATGTTCAATGTAGGCTGAACGGTAAAAGTGTTGTAATCGGCAAGAGCCGTCGCCAGCTTGATCGTAAGCGTCTTTATTCCGGCGTTCCATGTTGTGTTACTTGCATTCAGAACATTGCCTGTATTTCCAAGAATATCCGCTTGTTCCCACCAGATCTCATTAGTTGGTCCTTGCCACACCAACTGCATCGTGGCGGTTGGGGCCGCGTTAAGCGCCAACACGAGTTGTGCGCCTGATTGTTTTGCTGTAGTTAAATTCGCGCCTGTCAATTCCCATACAGCCTGTGTGTAGTTGGTACTAACACCGTCTTCCTGAAAACCAAATCTGTATTGTCCCAAATTTCCGGTAATGGTGTTCGGAGTTGGATCGCCGCCGGGTATCAGGGGCGTTGGATTATTTATCGCGTCCATCATCGTGTCTAAAACATCTTTCCAAAGCCCTGTTTTGGGTTTACCGTTGGATCGTTCAAGCATCTTAAAATCACCGCCATCGTCCCAATAAATAGGCAGAACACCGTTTACGCGAGCCGTTGTTGCCACAGATTTTATGTAGTTAAGATGAGTGTCCTTAACCGTTTTGTTCATACTGCTGCGAACATTGGTAGGCGCGCCCCATTCTCCGATATAAACCGCAACGCCATTATCAATGAAATTGGTTTTTAGCAGCGCCATTTCGTGAATCAAGGAATTTATTTGGGCTTGACTGCCCCAGGTGTGTATTAAGGGATAGGGGTCGGTTATTCCCGCTACCGTATATTGCGGAGGAGCGTAGTAGTGAATCGAAACGATTAATTTATCCGTACCGTTAATGCCGTCATTGGGCAGCAATTTGTTTCTGTCGTTAGCTGCAACCGCTACATCCGGTTCTGTACCGCCCAGACCCGGAACCGCTACAAAGCGCGCCGCATTATTCCCGCCTGCGGCGCGAATGGCGGATAACGCAGCCTGATTCCAGTCAAAGAGTATGTCCTGCTCGTTATTGGACGCGCCATTACCCCAGTTTCCGCTATGAACTTCGTTCAAAGTTTCAAAGATAAGATAATCGCCGTAGTTTTCGAAGTATTTGGCTATCTGCGTCCAAACTTTGGAAATCTGGTTTTCAATTTCAGTTTTCTTTGCGGGATTATTAACAGCTCCGGCAAAATCGACAAATCCCCAAGTACCTTTTTCAGGCTGAGTATAATTACCGTCATGGTGTATGTTGATAATCATCGCCTTAATGCCGGCGGTTTTGGCGTAACCGACAACTTGGGCGACACGTTTCAGCCGCGCCTCGTCAATTGTATAATCGGGAGCGGGGCCGATATGCCCAAACCATGTACAGGGAATACGCACAATATCAAAACCCGATTCTTTAACGCCGTCGAACAATTTTTGTGTAGCCGGAGAATTTCCCCATGCTGTTTCTGTTGCTTTAGCGGGAACACTTACCGCGTCCAGCGTATTACCCAAATTCCAGCCTGCTTTAATGTCTGCAAAAAACTGCATGGCTGTTTTTCCTGACATTGTTTCGGGGGAAGCTGGCCGTGGGTCACCGCCGTCCTGCTCTGCGGTTACAAGTTTTACATCAATTGAAAAATTATCAATATAGTAAGTTGTATTATCGCTGTTGTTCTCGTATGTACTTAGGTAAAATGACGGATATTGAGTAACCAGAGTTCCGGTCCATGAGCTGCCCATGGTGTACCAAACATCTGACTGGGCAATTGTTATTTTATCTACCGAAGGAAATTCGGGGTTGTTGTTTACCTGCCAGTTTAAAGTTCCTTCCGCTCCTACACGTTTGACATCAACAGAGAATTCAATGAAGATATCCTTGCCTTTGTAAGCGGCGAGGTCATAGAGAGCCGCAGCCTGTCCGCCGGGCTTGGTAACTTTCATAACATTAGTCCGGCTTTCGCCCGGAAGATTTACAATTTGATAATTAACTGAACTTGAAAGATTTGATAAAACCGCGCAAGGAGCGTAAGCATCGTATGAACCTACCACAGTTTCTTCACCGTTACCGGTAATTGGTTTATCTTTTGCGGCGTTATCGCACCCTGACATTGAAAATCCAATTATTGCCGCAAGGACGATAATGGCTAATAAGCTGCGCCTTTTAGCTTGGAATTTTGCTTCTGCGAAACTCCACACATTTTTCTTTTTCATAACACTCTCCCTTAACGCTTTATGTCCGCCCGACAAAACAAATGCCCCATAAGAAGCAGTATTTGTAGTATATTTCTTCTTTAATTATACCCGCTAATAGCTATTGTTAAAAGGTATTATCAGCCGTTTTAGTTTATTACCAGATAATTTTAATGGCTATTAACATAAAATAGAAATAAAACCATATGTCCAAATATGATTTACATGGGTTTTACCATGGAGAAAAATCTGCTAAAATATCATCATGCCCGGTCCGTTGGTTTTGCTGGTATTAGTATTAATTTCCTCAAGCCCCGTAATTGCCGTGTATGCCTGGTTTCGTCTTGCAAATTATCAAATCTCTCTTACTCGATTTTTATTTGCGCTTCTTGCCGGAGCAGCCGCGTTTTTCCCCGCGCTCATATTGCAGAATCTTTTAACATTTTCTTTTGCAACTCAAGGCAGAACAGCGGTGCTTTATAATTTTTTCATACGGGTTGCCTTTACCGAGGAATTAAGCCGTTTATTGATGCTGTTCATTTTCTTTTTCATCAGCGGCCGCGTTAAACCGGACGAAGACTTAAGCCGACCGCTTACCTTCAACATTATCAAAAAAGGAACCGCTATTGGTCTTGTCGCCGGCCTTGGGTTTGCA
This sequence comes from Treponema sp., assembly GCA_031254615.1. Classification (GTDB taxonomy): domain Bacteria; phylum Spirochaetota; class Spirochaetia; order Treponematales; family Breznakiellaceae; genus WQXQ01. The sequence continues at coordinate 5,328 of JAIRUC010000070.1, forward strand.
ATTCTTGAAAGCGCAAGATACGCGGCCGCGGATATGAGCATCAGCATCGTGTTACTACGATTTTTTACCGCCGCTTTACACGGAGCCTGCGGTTCCCGTGTAGGAGCTGCCGCGGTTATGTTCCGTACCAATCCCTTTCAGGCATTAATGCGCCTTTTAACCGCCGTTGCCATTCACGGAATTTTTAACTTCATGGCTTCCCTTTCCGGCCTTCCATCATTAATGGCCATTTTAATCGCCCTATCCGCCGCCGCTTCCTCAATTATGACAATCCACAGCGGCTGGAACAATGAAGAAGACCCCCAGCCAACCCCTTGACACATCCACCCGAAAATGGGATATTTATTATTACGACGCAAGGTAGAGCAGTTGGCAGCTCGTCGGGCTCATAACCCGGAGGTCGCAGGTTCGAGTCCTGCCCTTGCTAATACAGAGAAAGCCCCGAAAAGAGCTTTTTGGCATTTCTGAACGCCTAAAGAGGTTCGTCGAACTATTTTAGGTGGGAGACTTCCCCTTCCACAGGGTGTTTCTAACCATTGCAAAGACTGAATGACATATAGAACGACATAGAAACTATGTTTCTAAATTTGTTCTCCATGTCATCCATGCGAGGGTTAGAAATATGAAGAACCCACTTCCCTTTTCTGTTTTCAAGAGAAAAAATCGTCCCTGTTATGTGGTTGCGTTCAAAAATGAACGAACCGGAACCTACCTCACACCAATTAACACACGACAGACAGATGAAGCCGCCGCAATCAAGGTTGCCTATGAGTGGTTCAAGAATGGTGTCCCTCAAAAAGACAATGTAGTTAATCTTAAAGATTACACATTGAGGGATTTAGCAAAGGAAGCCGATAAAACCGATGCCGAATCCATAGTCAATGAGTTGAAACGCAGGGGCTTGGTGAAATCGGCAGTCATTACCGACACCAAACAAGACCGGGACTTTACGGAGTTTCTCACTAATTTCTGGGACTATGACAATTCGCCGTACATCAAAGAAAAGTTACGGAAGAATCACGGCATACACCGGCGGTACTGCTATGAGCAGTTAGGAGCTGTCAAGAAATACTGGATTCCGTATTTTACCGGGAAACTGTTAGGAGAAATAACCCGTCAGGACATAGAGGCATTTATTGAGTATTTTGAAACCCTGCCGGAAACCAAAGAAGAACGTATACCGCAATCAGCAAAGCGTAGGAACATCATCATTCAAGCAGGGACTATCGCTCTGTCATGGGCTTTCAACAAGGAGATGATAGACAAGGACGTAACGCAGGGAATCACATGGTTTTCCGGCAAGGCGGCTGAACGCCAGATACTCACCCCTGAACTGGCGGCGGCAATTTTCAAAGTCCAGTGGAAAGATGAAAGAGCGAGACTGGCAAATATGCTGGCAATGGTTACCGGGATGAGGGCAGGTGAAATACAGGGCTTGCGTGTTCAGGATTTGGGAAAAGATTGTTTATATGTTCGTCATTCATGGAACAGGCTGGACGCTCTAAAAACTACAAAGACCAATGAAAGCCGGACAGTGGAAGTCCCATTTCCGGGGCTTATTCAGGACTTACTGACATTAGCCGCAACCAATCCCCACGGACAAAGCATGGATGGTTATGTGTTCTGGGCGGAGAAATTATCTGATAAGCCTATGGAAGCAAGCCTGTTTATTGACGGTCTCCGGGAAGCATTGAAACTGTCCGGCATGAGTGAGGAATCGGCTAAAGTCTACACCTTCCACGGCTGGCGGCATTACTTCACTTCATATATGAGAGAGCGGATTAACGAAAAACTGTTACAACAGCAGACAGGGCATAAAACGCTGGATATGCTTTACCACTACTCCAAACACATGATAGCCGGAGACCGTGAACGAATACAGCAAGCCAAAATTGAAACCTTCGGCGGCTTATTACCCAATACTGTCGGGGCTTTGCAACAGTTAGGGGCTTAAGTGAAAAAAATGCGAAAAATTGCATTTTTAGGGAAACGGAGAGGCTCTTCGGTGCAACTACAATGTAGGAGGTTTTTATGACTGAATACAAATGTAAATGTGAGCAGGTAGAGAACGAATTGGCTGAAATAGCCGCAGAACTAACCGCATTAGGGGACATGATACCCGGACTATTCCTCAATTATGAAGACACAGAACCGGGAACTCCCAAAGGAGTGAAAATACTCCTTACGGATGTACGGAAGCGCATTGAAGATGTGCGGAAATATGTAGGCGGCAACTTTCGGCGAATTGAGACCGAAAAGAGCGGTTAGCTTTTGCGCTGTTTGGATTTCTTAGACCGTGATTTTGTTTGAGGAAGGTAGCAGCCCTTGAGCTGATTAAGGGTCTGGGTTACGGCTGCTACCGCCTCATCAACGTATTTGCTCAAAGTGTTAGTTACATCAGAGGGTAATGTTTCTTCAGGCTTGAGCAATTCATAAGGTTCGATATTCAAAGCAGCAGCAAACTTGACCAGTGTTTGTGGAGAAATCCAGCGGTTGCCATTTTCGATATTGCAGAGAAAATTAACGGAGATGTCCAGTCTTTCAGCTAAATCAGCTTGAGAGAGGTTGCGGCTCTGGCGATGTCGCTTGATATTTCGGCTTAAAATGCCCCGTAATTCTTGTTCGTTCATATCTTCCCTTTTAGAGAATGCATAATCCTATTATTGGGTGAATAGATTGACAAATACCTTATAGAGATTTTATAATTCTCTAAAGGGGAACGATTTTCGGAAGAAAGTTCGGGGATATGGAAAAAATTACGAGGTTTGGAGGTTTTATGAATGAAGTATCAAGTTTTTTACCTCTTCTGGTCATCATTGTATTTATCGTTATTGTGGTGAAGATTGTAAAAAAAGAAAAAGATGAGGGAGATGATTTGGTCTATACAGATTATGATGGGTTCGGACAAAGAAAAATCAATAAACTTGCAAGAGTATCACTATCCGGCGGCTTGATAGGGGCGTTAGGAGTAAATCCCCGCTATAAATTGGAAACTGTCATTGAAAAATATAATGCTGCAGGATGGAATTGTCATCAGATTTATCCTCACACTACACGAAATCTTTTCATTATGTTATTACAAGTCTTTCTTCTTGTAATAACTCTTGGACTGTGGACTTTCGGCGCAGGGTATTTGCTTTTATTTGAGAAAGATATTACAGATTACAGCCAAAAGGAAGAGGATTGAAAATGGAAAAGAGTTTGTTGATTTTAGTCACACTGCTGGTGGCAGTATCAGGTGTTATATTCGCAGGAGGGGCGGTTGAAATTTCTACGATTTCACAGAATGACATAAGCCGTCTTGAAAAGATTGTAGAGGAATTAGAACCCGTGTATGCCATACAGAAGGCATTGGATAGCTTTGGGAAGGAACTTTTTCCTATGTACAATTATCTTACAACACAAAAAATGAAACTAAATACTATCTTTAATGAGTATGGTCTGGAATTTAATGAATATAACACTTATAAGGCGGAGGAAAATCCTAAATTGAACGCCGTCTTGGTAAAGCTAAATAGTAGATATTCTTACCTTGTTGCTCTGCAAAATAATAGAGCTGATGTATTGAGGGCAACTCTTGCTATGCTGAAGGAAGAATAAATGCAGAAGGTTTTAAGATTGCGTAACTGGAAAGGCGACGTCCGTGCTTACTGTAGTGATAAAATACCCCAGTTAGATTCTTACTGGTGGATAGAGAGGAACGGCGAAGTCATAAAAGAAGGTAAA